>NZ_JBHXNP010000055.1:0-59679 GCF_042719495.1 Streptomyces sp. NPDC058525 | reverse complement strand
AAACCCCGGGGGGGGCGTTCTCCCCCCCCTCGGGCATAACCCCCCCCCCGCCGACGTCGCAAGGGCTAGGCCTTGGCTTCTGCCAGGAGCTTCTGGACTCGGGAGATGCCCTCCACCAGGTCCTCGTCGCCCAGGGCGTAGGACAGGCGCAGGTAGCCCGGGGTGCCGAAGGCCTCGCCGGGGACGACCGCGACCTCGACCTCGTCCAGGATCAGGGCGGCGAGCTCGACGGAGGTCTGCGGGCGCTTGCCGCGGATCTCCTTGCCGAGGAGCTGCTTGACCGACGGGTACACGTAGAACGCGCCTTCGGGGGTCGGGCAGACGACGCCGTCGATCTCGTTCAGCATCCGCACGATGGTCTGGCGGCGCCGGTCGAAGGCGGTGCGCATCTCGTGGACCGCGTCCAGGTTGCCGGAGACGGCGGCCAGCGCCGCGACCTGGGCCACGTTGGAGACGTTGGAGGTGGCGTGCGACTGGAGGTTGGTCGCGGCCTTGACCACGTCCTTCGGGCCGATGATCCAGCCCACCCGCCAGCCGGTCATCGCGTACGTCTTCGCGACGCCGTTGACGACGATGCAGCGGTCGGCCAGCTCGGGGACGATCGCCGGGAGCGAGACGAACTTCGCGTCGCCGTAGACGAGGTGCTCGTAGATCTCGTCGGTCAGGACCCACAGGCCCTTCTCGGCGGCCCAGCGGCCGATCGCCTCGGCGTCGGCCTCGGTGTAGACGGCGCCGGTCGGGTTCGACGGGGAGACGAACAGGACGACCTTGGTGCGCTCGGTGCGCGCGGCCTCCAGCTGCTCGACGGAGACCCGGTAGCCGGTGGTCTCGTCGGCGACGACCTCGACCGGGACACCGCCGGCGAGACGGATGGACTCCGGGTAGGTGGTCCAGTACGGAGCCGGGACGATGACCTCGTCGCCCGGGTCCAGGATGGCCGCGAAGGCCTCGTAGATCGCCTGCTTGCCGCCGTTGGTCACCAGCACCTGCGACGCGTCGACCTCGTAGCCGGAGTCGCGCAGGGTCTTGGCGGCGATCGCGGCCTTGAGCTCGGGCAGACCGCCGGCCGGCGTGTAGCGGTGGTACTTCGGGGTGCGGCAGGCCTCGACCGCCGCCTCGACGATGTAGTCCGGGGTCGGGAAGTCGGGCTCGCCCGCGCCGAAGCCGATCACCGGGCGCCCGGCGGCCTTGAGGGCCTTGGCCTTGGCGTCCACGGCGAGGGTGGCGGACTCGGAAATGGCGCCGATACGGGCGGACACCCGGCGCTCGGAAGAAGGCGTTGCAGAGGTCATGCGAGCAATCGTCCCAGACGGCAAACAGGTGCCGCACAACGTTTCAGTTACCGGACCGCGGGACGGTGCGGGGTCGGCTCGACGGGATGCTGTTCGACGTCAGGGCGTCGTTCACGTACACTCACCTGTCGTTGGCCCTCGCCGACCGGCCCAAAGCGTGAGCACTCCGTGCACCCGCTCGGATGCGGTAGGTTGGGGGACGCAAAGGGTCGTAGCTCAATTGGTAGAGCACTGGTCTCCAAAACCAGCGGTTGGGGGTTCGAGTCCCTCCGGCCCTGCTCCACACTCCTTCTCGGACGTGTGTGCGCAGGTACGTACTTTGATGCAACGCCGTGCGGCGCAACCGGGCGCGGTACGGCCACGACCCGGATTCAGGTGAGAGACGTGACGGACGCCCTGGGCTCCATCGACATGCCTGACGCCGAGGACGAGACCCGCGAGAAGAAGGCCCGCAAGGGCGGCAAGCGCGGCAAGAAGGGTCCTCTGGGCCGGCTCGCGCTGTTCTACCGCCAGATTGTCGCGGAACTCCGCAAGGTCGTTTGGCCCACTCGCAACCAGCTCACGACGTACACCACCGTGGTGATTGTCTTCGTGGTCATCATGATCGGTCTGGTGACCGTGATTGACTATGGGTTCCAGGAAGCCATCAAGTTCGTCTTCGGCTGATCCCCGCGGAGGGCGGCGCCTTGATGGGTGCCGCCCGTTTTCGCATGTTCCACCACCTTTTGTATCCAGGAAGAAGCAGCCACAGTGTCTGACCCGAACCTGAACGCGAGCCACGACTCCGTCGAGTCCGTCGAGGACGAGCTCGACATCGTCGAGGCGGCAGACGCTGTGGACCCCGACGAGGCCGAGCTCGCCGACGTTGACGCGGGTGGCGCCGCCGAAGAGGCCGCGCTGCACGTCCAGGACGAGGTCGACGCAGACGCCGAGATCGAGGACGACGCCGAGGTCGAGGCGGCTGCCGACGACGCCGAGGAAGAGGCCGACACCGAGGTCGAGGCCGAGGCCGGCGAGGAGGCCGAAGAGGCCGCCGAGGAAGCCGAGCCCGTCGACCCCATCCAGGCCCTGCGCGACGAGCTGCGGCTGCTGCCCGGCGAGTGGTACGTGATCCACACCTACGCGGGCTACGAGAAGCGCGTGAAGGCCAACCTGGAGCAGCGCGCCGTCTCGCTGAACGTCGAGGAGTTCATCTACCAGGCCGAGGTGCCCGAGGAAGAGATCGTCCAGATCAAGAACGGCGAGCGCAAGAACGTCCGGCAGAACAAGCTGCCCGGTTACGTTCTCGTCCGCATGGATCTGACGAACGAGTCCTGGGGCGTCGTCCGCAACACGCCTGGTGTCACCGGCTTCGTGGGCAACGCGTACGACCCGTACCCGCTGACCCTGGACGAGATCGTCAAGATGCTCGCCCCGGAGGCGCAGGAGAAGGCCGCCAAGGCCGCCGCGGAAGAGGCCGGTCTGCCCGCGCCCGCCGTCAAGCGCACCATCGAGGTCCTGGACTTCGAGGTCGGCGACTCGGTCACCGTCACCGACGGTCCGTTCGCCACGCTCCAGGCGACGATCAACGAGATCAACCCGGACTCGAAGAAGGTCAAGGGCCTCGTCGAGATCTTCGGCCGCGAGACCCCGGTCGAGCTCAGCTTCGACCAGATCCAGAAGAACTGATCTTCTGCGCGAAAGCTTCCGGACAGGTCAGATCGCCCCGTAAAGGGCGGTCTGACCTGCTCGGTTTTTAGCCCCGCACCGATACCCGTTATCGTGGTGCGGTATGCCTCCATCCGGATGACCGGATCGGCGGCTGAAAACTCTCACTAGGACCCGGAGAGAGCAATGCCTCCCAAGAAGAAGAAGGTCACGGGGCTTATCAAGCTCCAGATCAAGGCCGGTGCGGCCAACCCGGCTCCGCCGGTCGGCCCCGCGCTCGGTCAGCACGGCGTCAACATCATGGAGTTCTGCAAGGCCTACAACGCCGCGACCGAGTCGCAGCGTGGCATGGTCGTGCCGGTGGAGATCACGGTCTACGAGGACCGCTCCTTCACCTTCATCACCAAGACTCCGCCGGCCGCGCGCCTCATCCTGAAGCACGCGGGCGTGGAGAAGGGCTCCGGCGAGCCCCACAAGACCAAGGTCGCCAAGCTCACGGCCGCCCAGGTCAAGGAGATCGCCGAGCTGAAGATGCCCGACCTGAACGCCAACGACATCGACGCCGCCGTGAAGATCATTTCCGGCACCGCGCGCTCGATGGGCATCACCGTCGAAGGCTGATCCAGCCCCCCTCCAGCACCACCAGTGGTAGGACCAAGCGCTGGTCCGCACCACGACTCCACGCCTGAAGACACAACACAGGAGCAGAAGTGAAGCGCAGCAAGACTCTCCGCGCTGCGGACGCCAAGGTCGACCGGGAGAAGCTGTACGCCCCGCTCGAGGCCGTCCGTCTCGCCAAGGAGACCTCCACGACCAAGTTCGACGGTACCGTCGAGGTCGCCTTCCGCCTGGGCGTCGACCCGCGCAAGGCCGACCAGATGGTCCGCGGCACCGTGAACCTCCCGCACGGCACCGGTAAGACCGCCCGGGTCCTGGTCTTCGCGACCGGTGACCGTGCTGCGGCCGCGGAAGCCGCCGGCGCCGACATCGTCGGCGACGACGAGCTGATCAACGAGATCGCCAAGGGCAACCGCCTGAACGAGTTCGACGCGGTTGTCGCCACCCCGGACCTCATGGGCAAGGTCGGCCGCCTCGGCCGCGTGCTCGGTCCCCGTGGCCTGATGCCGAACCCGAAGACCGGCACCGTCACCATGGACGTCGCCAAGGCTGTCACCGAGATCAAGGGTGGCAAGATCGAGTTCCGCGTCGACAAGCACTCGAACCTGCACTTCATCATCGGCAAGGTCTCCTTCTCCGATGACAAGCTGGTCGAGAACTACGGCGCCGCTCTGGACGAGATCCTGCGTCTGAAGCCGTCCGCCGCGAAGGGCCGCTACATCAAGAAGGCCGCCCTGAGCACCACCATGGGCCCCGGCATCCAGCTGGACCCGAACCGCACCCGGAACCTCCTCGTCGAGGAAGACCCGGCTGCTGTCTGAGCCTGACGGCTCGCTGAGTGGCTGAACGGGCCCTCGCCTCCCTTCACGGGTGGGCGGGGGCCCGTTTTTCGTGTGCTGTGCGAACCCTGTGCGATTACTGTCAGTCGTCCGACGTACTGTCGCTACTGACAACACAGCCGTACCCAGGGGGAACGAATGAACGTGTACCGCAAGAAAGCCGTAGGGGCCGTCCTGGCCGCCGTCCTGCTCGCCGGCGGCGCCACGGCCTGCGAGGACGGCAAGAAGGACACCGGGGCGGCATCGACCCCGTCCAAGGCCGCGGAGAAGCCGGCGGAGGTCCAGCCGGCCGCCTTCCTGCAGAAGACGAAGCAGAAGTCGCAGGAGATCAGCTCGCTCCGCTACGCCATGTCCGGTGACGCCGCGGGGCAGAAGGTCACCGGCGAGGTCTCCATGCGGCTCAAGCCGACCGTGGCCATGGCGATGACGATGGACTCGCCCGAGAAGCCGGGGGAGAAGGTCGAGATCCGCCTGATCGACGGTGCCATGTACATGGGTGCCGAGGGCAAGTACCTGAAGTTCGACCTCAAGACCCTGGCCCCGGACCAGGCCAAGCAGCTGGACTCGCTCGGCACGGCCCAGCAGGGCCAGAACCCGGGCGACGCGGCCGACAGCCTGAGCACCTCGAAGGACCTCAAGACGGTCGGCGAGGAGACCCTCGACGGCCAGAAGACGACGCACCTCGCCGGCACGGTCACCCTCGACGAGCTCCGCGCCGCCAGCGCCTCCTCGGCCCCCGAGGCCAAGGAGCGCCAGGAGAAGAACGTCAAGGCGCTCGAGGCCGAGGGCATCAAGAGCCTGACCATGGACATCTGGATCGACGAGTCCGGCCAGGCCAAGCAGATCCGCACCCGGGGCGCCGGCAACTCCGGCCCGATGGACATCACCATCAAGTTCCTGGACGTCAACAAGCCGGTCGAGATCACCGCCCCGCCGGCCGACCAGGTCATCGACCTGGCCGAGATGATGAAGGAAACGGGCGAGGGCACCGCCTGACCGCCTGACCGGCGCCCTGACCGCCTGACCGGCGCCGCAGCACCGCAGCACCGCAGTACCGCAACACCGCAGTACGGATACACGCACATGGGGGAAACGAATGAACACGGCTGTCCTGACCCGGGCCGGCGTCGCAGCGGCGGGGGCCGCACTGCTCGCGGGCGGCCTCACGGCCTGCGGGGGCGACAAGGCCGGCGCGGGTGACGGCAAGGCCACGGGGGCCAAGGCGCCGACGCCCGTGGAGGTGGTGAAGGCCTCGTACCTGAAGACCGTCCCGGCCAAGTTCGCCACGATGGACATGTCCATCACCGGCAGCGACGGCAAGACGGAGCAGATCACGGGGACGAAGGGCTGGTACCCGGCCGCCACGGGCATCAAGGACCAGACCGGGGGCGGCGGCGATCAGATCCTGATCGGCGACGACATCTACACCCACAGCGACAAGCCCGTGCAGGGCAAGTCCTGGATGAAGATGAACCTGAACAAGGACGGCAAGCCCCGCTACCGCCTCAACGACGACCCGGCCGAGTACCTCGCGCTGCTCCTGGGCCAGGACAAGCTCACGCTCGTCGGCGCGGAGCAGCCCGACGGCGTCGAGGCCCGGCACTTCAAGGGCAGCTTCACCAACGCGGACCTCCTCAAGGCGGACGAGACCACCAAGGTGATGGAGGAGGCGAACCGCCAGTACCTCCGCGAGGCGGTGAAGGACGTCACGAGCCTCGAAGTGGACCTGTGGATCGGCACGACGGCTACCCCGTCCGCGTCGACACGGTACGGACGATCGACAACGGCACCACGAAGGTGTCGGCGAAGTTCTCCGGCTACGGCACGGCCCAGCCGGTCGTCGCACCGCCCGCGGACCAGGTGGCCGACTTCGACGAGGTCATGAAGGGCATCGACGAGAGCCTCAAGGACAGCCAGCGCAAGCTGGACGAGGCCGACCAGACGCTCAAGGACGCCGGCCTCGGCGGCCTGAAGCGTTCCTGACCCGCTGCCCGAAGCGATTCCAAGCCCTCCCGGGGCGCCCCTCAGGGGCGATTTGCCTTGGGTCGACCGCTTCACGTACGCTTCCCCAGAAGCCAAAGACCGCTGGTCGTTGCCGTGCCCGCAAGGGGGCGGTGGCCGAAGGATCCGCTGACGCGGACGTCCTGCGCAGGTGTTCGTGGAGAAGCTCCCGGAGTGATTCGGTCGAGCTTACGCCCCGTGCGCTTGCGCCGGGGCGTTTCGTTTTGTTCAGCCCCTTCTGAGCGGTCCTCATCACCCGGAAGGAGGCCGACGCTCTATGGCAAGGCCCGACAAGGCTGCCGCGGTAGCCGAGCTCACGGACCAGTTCCAGAGCTCGAACGCCGCCGTGCTGACCGAGTACCGGGGTCTCACCGTCGCGCAGCTCAAGACGCTGCGTCGTTCGCTCGGTGAGAACGCCCAGTACGCCGTGGTGAAGAACACGCTGACCAAGATTGCGGCCAACCAGGCCGGGATCACCGCGCTGGACGAGCACTTCGCTGGTCCGACCGCGGTCGCCTTCATCACCGGTGACCCGGTGGAGTCGGCGAAGAGCCTGCGTGACTTCGCCAAGGAAAACCCGAATCTCATCATCAAGGCGGGTGTCCTTGATGGCAAGGCGCTCACCGCCGATGAGATCAAGAAGCTTGCGGACCTCGAGTCCCGCGAGGTTCTGCTCAGCAAGCTGGCCGGCGCGTTCAAGGGCAAGCAGTCTCAGGCTGCCTCGCTCTTCCAGGCGCTGCCGTCGAAGTTCGTCCGCACCGCGGAAGCGCTTCGCGTCAAGCTCGCCGAGCAGGGCGGTGCCGAGTAATTCGGCTCGCGCACTGATCCGCGCCGCCTAGCGCGCGGGTCGTAGCGGGCCGTTACGCCCGCCTCTCTATACATCCGGCACCTGCCGAATTAGTGGAAGGATCGCCCATCATGGCGAAGCTCTCTCAGGACGACCTCCTCGCCCAGTTCGAGGAGATGACCCTCATCGAGCTCTCCGAGTTCGTGAAGGCCTTCGAGGAGAAGTTCGACGTCACCGCCGCCGCGGCCGTCGCCGTTGCCGGTCCGGCCGGCCCGGGCGCCGTTGCCGAGGCCGAGGAGGAGAAGGACGAGTTCGACGTCATCCTCACCGGTGCCGGCGACAAGAAGATCCAGGTCATCAAGGTCGTGCGTGAGCTGACCTCCCTGGGTCTGAAGGAGGCCAAGGACCTCGTGGACGGCGCCCCGAAGCCGGTCCTCGAGAAGGTCGCCAAGGACGCTGCCGAGAAGGCCGCCGAGGCCCTCAAGGGCGCCGGCGCGGCTGTCGAGGTCAAGTAACACCTCTGGGGCCCTCCAGGGCCCCAACCAAGGGCGATCACCCGTAAGGGTGGTCGCCCTTTGGCGTACCGGCAGTGCCTGACTTGCCCTGGTCTCGTTGGGGAGTAGGGTGATCATCGTTGCCTCGAAGCTGGGTCCGGAGATGATCCGCTCGGAGCAGGGGGCCTTGACGAACGGGACGCGGCGCGCAATTCTCAGTCCCGTCGCCAGCTCGAATCGGCTCGATCCCATGCGATCCGACCCGATCCGAGATCCGAGGTATGGATCGGCTACGAAGAGGGCAGTACTCATACGCGCTCTGTGTGCGAGAGCCGTGGAGTTGGACGCAGTGTTGTTGATGTGAAGAGACGTGGGGAAGGCCTGTTGCCGGTTTCCGGAAACCTGGTCTGGACATCAGTGAGCCAAGTGGCTACACTGACCCTTTGCGCTGCCTGTTAGCTGCCCCCTGCCCGTCGCCAGGGGCATGCCCACGCTCGAGCACACTTGATTGATACGCCCTGACCTGGTCTTTCGGCCAGTTCGGGAGGGGTCTGTCTTCTGTGTCGGCTGGGACCGGTACGCGCGTAGTGAGTCCGAGCCCTCGGAAGGACCCCCTCTTGGCCGCCTCGCGCAACGCCTCGACCAATACGAACAACGGTGCCAGCACCGCCCCGCTGCGCATCTCCTTTGCAAAGATCAAGGAGCCCCTCGAGGTTCCGAACCTCCTGGCGCTGCAGACCGAGAGCTTTGACTGGCTGCTCGGCAACGCTGCCTGGAAGGCTCGCGTCGAGTCGGCGCTTGAGAGTGGACAGGACGTCCCCACCAAGTCCGGTCTGGAAGAGATCTTCGAGGAGATCTCGCCGATCGAGGACTTCTCCGGGTCGATGTCGCTGACCTTCCGCGACCACCGTTTCGAGCCGGCGAAGAACTCTGTCGACGAGTGCAAGGAGCGCGACTTCACGTACGCGGCTCCGCTGTTCGTCACTGCCGAGTTCACGAACAACGAGACCGGAGAGATCAAGTCTCAGACGGTCTTCATGGGCGACTTCCCGCTCATGACCAACAAGGGCACCTTCGTCATCAACGGCACCGAGCGTGTCGTCGTGTCGCAGCTTGTCCGCTCCCCCGGTGTCTACTTCGACTCCTCCATCGACAAGACGTCCGACAAGGACATCTTCTCCGCCAAGATCATCCCGTCCCGGGGTGCCTGGCTGGAGATGGAGGTCGACAAGCGCGACATGGTCGGTGTCCGCATCGACCGCAAGCGCAAGCAGTCCGTCACCGTCCTCCTGAAGGCTCTCGGCTGGACCACCGAGCAGATCCTCGAGGAGTTCGGCGAGTACGAGTCCATGCGCGCCACCCTGGAGAAGGACCACACCCAGGGTCAGGACGACGCGCTGCTCGACATCTACCGCAAGCTGCGCCCGGGCGAACCGCCGACCCGCGAGGCCGCTCAGACGCTGCTCGAGAACCTCTACTTCAACCCGAAGCGCTACGACCTCGCCAAGGTCGGCCGCTACAAGGTGAACAAGAAGCTCGGCGCCGACGAGCCGCTCGACGCCGGTGTGCTCACCACCGACGACGTCATCGCGACGATCAAGTACCTGGTGAAGCTGCACGCCGGGGAGACCGAGACGGTCGGCGAGTCGGGCCGGGAGATCGTCGTCGAGACCGACGACATCGACCACTTCGGCAACCGTCGTATCCGCAACGTCGGCGAGCTCATCCAGAACCAGGTCCGTACGGGTCTCGCCCGTATGGAGCGCGTCGTGCGCGAGCGCATGACGACCCAGGACGTCGAGGCGATCACGCCGCAGACCCTGATCAACATCCGGCCGGTCGTCGCCTCCATCAAGGAGTTCTTCGGCACCAGCCAGCTGTCGCAGTTCATGGACCAGAACAACCCGCTGTCGGGCCTGACGCACAAGCGTCGTCTCAACGCCCTCGGCCCGGGTGGTCTGTCCCGTGAGCGGGCCGGCTTCGAGGTCCGTGACGTTCACCCGTCGCACTACGGCCGCATGTGCCCGATCGAGACCCCTGAAGGCCCGAACATCGGTCTGATCGGCTCGCTCGCCTCCTACGGCCGGATCAACCCGTTCGGTTTCATCGAGACCCCGTACCGCAAGGTCGTCGAGGGTGTCGTCACCGACGAGGTCGACTACCTCACGGCCGACGAGGAAGACCGCTTCGTCATCGCCCAGGCGAACGCCCGCCTGAACGACGAGATGCGCTTCACCGAGAACCGCGTACTGGTCCGCCGTCGTGGTGGCGAGATCGACTACATCGCCGGTGACGACGTCGACTACATGGACGTCTCGCCGCGCCAGATGGTGTCCGTCGCGACCGCGATGATCCCGTTCCTCGAGCACGACGACGCCAACCGCGCCCTCATGGGCGCGAACATGATGCGCCAGGCCGTTCCGCTCATCAAGGCGGAGGCGCCGCTCGTCGGTACCGGCATGGAGTACCGCTGTGCGGTCGACGCCGGCGACTCGATCAAGGCGGAGAAGGACGGTGTCGTCCAGGAGGTCTCGGCCGACTACATCACCGTCGCCAACGACGACGGCACGTACACCACGTACCGCGTCTCCAAGTTCTCCCGCTCGAACCAGGGCACCTCGGTCAACCAGAAGGTCATCGTCAACGAGGGTGACCGGATCATCGAGGCCCAGGTCCTCGCCGACGGTCCTGCGACCGAAGAGGGCGAAATGGCCCTCGGCAAGAACCTGCTCGTCGCGTTCATGCCGTGGGAAGGTCACAACTACGAGGACGCGATCATCCTGTCGCAGCGCCTCGTGCAGGACGACGTCCTCTCCTCGATCCACATCGAGGAGCACGAGGTCGACGCCCGTGACACCAAGCTGGGCCCCGAGGAGATCACCCGGGACATCCCGAACGTCTCCGAGGAGGTCCTCGCGGACCTCGACGAGCGCGGCATCATCCGCATCGGTGCGGACGTCGTCGCCGGCGACATCCTGGTCGGCAAGGTCACGCCCAAGGGTGAGACCGAGCTGACGCCGGAGGAGCGCCTGCTCCGCGCGATCTTCGGTGAGAAGGCCCGCGAGGTGCGCGACACCTCGCTCAAGGTCCCTCACGGTGAGATCGGCAAGGTCATCGGTGTCCGCGTCTTCGACCGCGAGGAGGGCGACGAGCTTCCTCCGGGCGTGAACCAGCTGGTCCGCGTCTACGTCGCCCAGAAGCGCAAGATCACCGACGGTGACAAGCTCGCCGGCCGCCACGGCAACAAGGGTGTCATCTCCAAGATCCTTCCGATCGAGGACATGCCCTTCCTCGAGGACGGCACCCCGGTCGACATCATCCTGAACCCGCTGGGTGTCCCGTCCCGAATGAACCCGGGACAGGTCCTGGAGATCCACCTCGGCTGGCTCGCCAGCCGCGGCTGGGACGTCTCCGGTCTGGCGGACGAGTGGGCGCAGCGCCTCCAGGCGATCGGCGCCGACCAGGTCGCTCCCGGTACCAACGTCGCCACCCCGGTGTTCGACGGTGCCCGCGAGGACGAGCTGGCCGGCCTGCTCCAGCACACCATCCCGAACCGCGACGGCGAGCGCATGGTGCTCCCGACCGGTAAGGCGCGTCTGTTCGACGGCCGCTCCGGCGAGCCGTTCCCGGACCCGATCTCGGTCGGGTACATGTACATCCTCAAGCTCCACCACCTGGTCGACGACAAGCTCCACGCCCGGTCGACCGGTCCGTACTCGATGATCACGCAGCAGCCGCTGGGTGGTAAGGCGCAGTTCGGTGGCCAGCGCTTCGGTGAGATGGAGGTGTGGGCGCTCGAGGCTTATGGCGCCG
This sequence comes from Streptomyces sp. NPDC058525, assembly GCF_042719495.1. Lineage (NCBI taxonomy): Bacteria > Bacillati > Actinomycetota > Actinomycetes > Kitasatosporales > Streptomycetaceae > Streptomyces > Streptomyces sp. NPDC058525. Next base: position 48,188 of record NZ_JBHXNP010000055.1, on the reverse strand, counting down.
CTTACGCCCTCCAGGAGCTGCTGACCATCAAGTCCGACGACGTCACCGGCCGCGTGAAGGTCTACGAGGCCATCGTCAAGGGCGAGAACATCCCCGAGCCGGGCATTCCCGAGTCCTTCAAGGTGCTCATCAAGGAAATGCAGTCGCTCTGCCTCAACGTGGAGGTGCTGTCCTCGGACGGCATGTCCATCGAGATGCGCGACACCGACGAGGACGTCTTCCGCGCGGCGGAGGAGCTCGGTATCGACCTGTCCCGGCGCGAGCCGAGCAGCGTCGAAGAGGTCTGACGGGCCTGACGGGGGGCTCGCTCAAGAGCCCCCCGTCATCCCCGGGACCGTTCAGACCATGATTGAGACTCGACCCCGAAAGAGGGATTGACGCACAGTGCTCGACGTCAACTTCTTCGACGAGCTGCGGATCGGCCTTGCCACCGCGGACGACATCCGAACCTGGTCGCACGGCGAGGTCAAGAAGCCGGAGACCATCAACTACCGCACCCTCAAGCCCGAGAAGGACGGACTCTTCTGCGAGAAGATCTTCGGTCCTACCCGGGACTGGGAGTGCTACTGCGGCAAGTACAAGCGTGTCCGCTTCAAGGGCATCATCTGTGAGCGCTGTGGCGTCGAGGTCACGCGCGCCAAGGTGCGCCGTGAGCGGATGGGCCACATCGAGCTTGCCGCTCCCGTCACCCACATCTGGTACTTCAAGGGCGTCCCGTCGCGCCTGGGCTACCTGCTGGACCTCGCGCCGAAGGACCTCGAGAAGGTCATCTACTTCGCCGCGTACATGATCACGTTCGTGGACGACGAGCGCCGCACCCGCGACCTCCCGTCGCTGGAGGCCCACGTCTCCGTCGAGCGCCAGCAGATCGAGAACCGCCGTGACGCGGACCTCGAAGGCCGTGCCAAGAAGCTCGAGACCGACCTGGCCGAGCTCGAGGCCGAGGGCGCCAAGGCCGACGTGCGCCGCAAGGTGCGCGAAGGCGCCGAGCGCGAGATGAAGCAGCTCCGTGACCGCGCCCAGCGCGAGATCGACCGCCTCGACGAGGTGTGGACCCGCTTCAAGAACCTCAAGGTCCAGGACCTCGAGGGCGACGAGCTGCTCTACCGCGAGCTGCGCGACCGCTTCGGCACGTACTTCGACGGTTCGATGGGTGCCGCGGCGCTGCAGAAGCGTCTGGAGTCCTTCGACCTCGAGGAGGAGGCCGAGCGCCTCCGCGAGATCATCCGTACCGGCAAGGGCCAGAAGAAGACCCGTGCGCTCAAGCGCCTCAAGGTCGTCTCCGCGTTCCTGCAGACCAGCAACAGCCCCAAGGGCATGGTTCTGGACTGCGTGCCGGTGATCCCGCCGGACCTGCGTCCGATGGTGCAGCTGGACGGTGGCCGCTTCGCGACCTCCGACCTGAACGACCTGTACCGCCGCGTGATCAACCGCAACAACCGCCTGAAGCGCCTTCTCGACCTCGGTGCCCCCGAGATCATCGTGAACAACGAGAAGCGCATGCTCCAGGAGGCCGTGGACGCCCTCTTCGACAACGGTCGTCGTGGTCGTCCGGTGACCGGTCCCGGCAACCGTCCCCTGAAGTCCCTCAGCGACATGCTGAAGGGCAAGCAGGGTCGATTCCGCCAGAACCTCCTCGGCAAGCGCGTGGACTACTCCGCGCGTTCCGTGATCGTCGTCGGTCCGCAGCTGAAGCTGCACCAGTGCGGCCTGCCCAAGGCCATGGCGCTGGAGCTCTTCAAGCCGTTCGTGATGAAGCGCCTGGTCGACCTGAACCACGCGCAGAACATCAAGAGCGCCAAGCGGATGGTCGAGCGCGGCCGCACGGTCGTGTACGACGTCCTCGAAGAGGTCATCGCCGAGCACCCGGTCCTCCTGAACCGTGCGCCCACGCTGCACCGCCTCGGCATCCAGGCCTTCGAGCCCCAGCTGGTCGAAGGCAAGGCCATCCAGATCCACCCGCTCGTCTGCACCGCGTTCAACGCGGACTTCGACGGTGACCAGATGGCCGTGCACCTGCCGCTCTCCGCGGAGGCGCAGGCCGAGGCCCGCATCCTGATGCTGTCCTCGAACAACATCCTCAAGCCGGCCGACGGCCGTCCGGTCACGATGCCGACCCAGGACATGGTCCTCGGTCTGTTCTTCCTGACCACCGACGGTGAGCTCCGTGACACCAAGGGCGAGGGCCGCGCGTTCGGCTCCACGGCCGAGGCGATCATGGCGTTCGACGCCGGCGAGCTCGCGCTGCAGTCCTCCGTCGACATCCGCTTCCCGGTGGGCACCATCCCGCCGCGCGGCTGGGTGGCGCCGGTTGCCGAAGAGGGCGAGCAGGAGTTCCAGCCGGGCGACAGCTTCCGTCTGCGCACCTCGCTGGGCCGCGCGCTCTTCAACGAGCTGCTGCCCGAGGACTACCCGTTCGTCGACTACTCGGTGGGCAAGAAGCAGCTCTCCGAGATCGTCAACGACCTGGCGGAGCGCTACCCCAAGGTCATCGTGGCGGCGACGCTCGACAACCTGAAGGCGGCCGGCTTCCACTGGGCGACCCGTTCGGGCGTCACCGTGGCCATCTCCGACGTCGTCGTGCCCGAGGCCAAGAAGGCCATCGTCGCGGGCTACGAGGCGATGGACGAGAAGGTCCAGAAGCAGTACGAGCGCGGTCTGATCACCAAGGACGAGCGCACGCAGGAGCTCATCGCGATCTGGACCAAGGCGACCAACGAGGTTGCCGAGGCGATGAACGCGAACTTCCCCAAGACGAACCCCATCTTCATGATGGTTGACTCGGGTGCCCGAGGAAACATGATGCAGATGCGACAGATCGCCGGTATGCGTGGTCTGGTGTCGAACGCGAAGAACGAGACCATCCCGCGTCCGATCAAGGCGTCCTTCCGTGAGGGCCTCACCGTTCTGGAGTACTTCATCTCCACGCACGGTGCCCGTAAGGGTCTGGCGGACACCGCCCTGCGTACCGCCGACTCGGGTTACCTGACCCGTCGTCTGGTGGACGTCTCGCAGGACGTGATCATCCGCGAGGAGGACTGCGGCACCGAGCGCGGCCTGAAGCTGAAGATCGCCGTCCGCGGCGAGGACGGCGTGCTGCGCAAGGCCGACGACGTCGAGACCTCGATCTACGCCCGCATGCTGGCCGAGGACGTCGTCATCGACGGCAAGGTCATCGCGCCGGCCAACGTCGACCTCGGTGACGTCCTCATCGACGCCCTGGTCGCCAACGGCGTCGAGGAGGTCAAGACCCGCTCGGTCCTGACCTGTGAGTCCGCGGTCGGCACCTGTGCCTTCTGCTACGGACGCTCGCTCGCCACCGGCAAGCTGGTCGACATCGGTGAGGCGGTCGGCATCATCGCCGCCCAGTCCATCGGTGAGCCCGGTACCCAGCTGACGATGCGTACCTTCCACACCGGTGGTGTGGCCGGTGACGACATCACGCAGGGTCTGCCGCGTGTCGTCGAGCTCTTCGAGGCCCGTACGCCGAAGGGTGTCGCCCCGATCTCCGAGGCCGCCGGCCGCGTGCGGATCGAGGAGACCGAGAAGACGAAGAAGATCGTCATCACGCCGGACGACGGCAGCGACGAGACGGCGTTCCCGATCTCGAAGCGCGCCAAGGTCATCGTGAGCGAGGGCGAGCACGTCGAGGTGGGCCAGAAGCTCACCATGGGTGCCACCAACCCGCACGACGTGCTGCGCATCCTCGGTCAGCGTGCCGTCCAGGTCCACCTGGTCGGCGAAGTCCAGAAGGTCTACAACTCGCAGGGCGTGTCGATCCACGACAAGCACATCGAGATCATCATCCGGCAGATGCTGCGCCGCGTGACGATCATCGAGTCCGGCGACGCGGAGCTCCTGCCGGGCGAGCTGGTCGAGCGGTCGAAGTTCGAGACCGAGAACCGTCGTGTGGTCACCGAGGGCGGTCACCCCGCCTCCGGCCGTCCGCAGCTGATGGGTATCACCAAGGCCTCGCTGGCGACGGAATCCTGGCTGTCGGCCGCCTCCTTCCAGGAGACGACCCGAGTCCTGACGGATGCGGCGATCAACGCCAAGTCCGACAGCCTCATCGGCCTCAAGGAGAACGTCATCATCGGTAAGCTCATCCCGGCCGGTACGGGCCTCGCCCGCTACCGCAACATCCGGGTCGAGCCCACCGAAGAGGCCAAGGCAGCGATGTACTCGGCCGTCGGCTACGACGACATCGACTACTCGCCCTTCGGCACCGGCTCCGGCCAGGCTGTCCCGCTGGAGGACTACGACTACGGCCCGTACAACGGCTAAAGGTTCGTAAGGGAAACCCCCCGCAGCTCCGAGAGGAGCGGCGGGGGGTTTCCTCGTTCCCGGGGGGTCCCGGCGGCTCCCGGGGGACCGGGACGCGGTCGGGGTCTCAGGTGCGGCGGCGGCGCAGGGAGGTGGCCGTGGTGGCTGCCAGGAGCAGTAGGGCCAGGGTGGCGCCTGCGAGGCCCGGGGTGAGGCCCTTGGGGGTGAAGGTGCAGGAGAGCTTGTTCTTGCCGGGGGTGAGGGGCAGGGCGACCAGGCCGTGGAAGTTCTGGACCGGGGCCGAGCACTGCCAGCCGGGGACGGCCGTCATCGCGAGGACCGCGGTGCCGGTGGCGCCCTGGGGGAGGGTGGCCTCGATGGTGTGGCCGCCCGTGGTCACCTCGGTGGCGCCGGTGGCCTTCAGGTGGGCGACCTGCCGGTCCAGGGCCGCGCGGTCCAGGCAGCCGAGGGGGTGCTCGCCGGCCGTCGCGCCCTGGGTGCGGGTGTCGACCGTGACGTCGACCCGGCCGGAGGCGGGCACCTCGCCGAGGGGGACGACACCCGTCATCAGGTCCTCGAGGGGCCTCTGCGTGCCGCCGGAGGCGAGGGTGCCGTAGAGGGCGGGGGAGAACCAGTAGGCCTCGGAGCCGGGCGTGCAGGTGGCCGCGTACGTCTGCTCGGTGGCGCTGCCCCCGCGGGTGACCGGGGGGACCTGGTAGACGGTGGCGCCCAGGACGTTCTCCTGGCGGGAGTAGACGCTGTCCGCCGGGTTGGGGGAGGTGTACGGGGCGCTGCGCACGGTGACGAGGGGCGGCGCCGGGAACGTCGAGCCGGTCCAGCCGCCCGGGGCGGCGCCCGGGCGGACCCGCGCGCCGATGGAGAAGATCGCGTCGAGCACCGGGTTGTCGGCGCCGAAGAAGGTCCGGCCGTCGTTCTTGTAGCCGTAGCCGAGCGGCTCCAGTGCCCGGTACGTCGCCTCCGGGAGGTAGCTGCTGTAGTACTGCGGGCCCTCCGAGCGGAGCGCGAGGGCGTCGTTGTACGAGGTCTGCGGCGCGCCGGAGTCGGTCCGCCAGGCGGGCCAGCCGTCCACGTCCCGGACGGCGTCGAAGTGCTCGTTGATCGACTTGCTGGAGGTCGCGGTCGGCTTCGCCCAGCGTTCGCGGGCCCGGCGGGCGTCCGCGTTGGCCGCGGCCGCCGTGGACTCGGCGAGGACGACGCCGACCATCAGCGCGGCCGCCACGGGGAGCAGTGCGCGGCGCTTCCCGCTCAGCGCGAGCAGGACCAGGGCCAGCAGCGACACGGCCCCGCCGCCGAGCACGGCCGGCCAGGTCCAGCCGCCGAAGTCGTTGGTGTGCCGGAGCACGAAGGTTGCCGCGACCAGCAGCGCGGCCGCGAGGGCCAGGTGCAGCGGGCGCGGCCGGTGGGCCAGTGCCAGCCAGGCCAGGACGACCACCATCCCGCTGAACACGAAGGCCTCGCGGTACGGGTTGCCGTTCGGCACCGCGAGCCCGTGCCACACGTACTGCGTGGGCGGGAACTGGAACGAGACGACGACGAGCAGGGTCGCGGCCGCCCACACCAGCCGGGTCTTCTTCGCGATGGCGGTGTTGAACAGGAAGGTGGCGGCGAGGATCAGGCCCAGCGAGGCCACGTAGAGGCGCGGCCGGCCGCCCCACAGGTGGGTGGCCGGGAGCATGCCGGCCAGGAAGATCTCGATCCGGACCGGGTCGAAGGCGGCCGCCTGGGTGGGCTGCGCCGAGCCGCTGGACAGGAAGGACGGCAGGAGCAGGGGGAGGGTCAGCAGGATCCCGGTCGCGGCGGCCGTCGCGGCGCGCCACAGCGCGCGCAGCCGTTCGGCGCCGGTCATGTCGCGGGTGACCAGGCGGATGGCGAGCAGTACGCAGGCGGCCATCGTGGCCATCATCGCCGTGTAGAAGTTCCCGTACCAGGCGAGCGCGACCAGCAGGGCCGCGCCCGGCCAGCGGCGCCCCTCCAGGCACCACTCCACGGCGATGCCGAGCATCGGGAGGGCGACCAGGCCCCACAGCCACATGGGGATGTACGAGGCGTCGCTGAGGGCCCAGCCGCACAGGCCGTAGCAGGCGCCGAGGACGCCGCGCTGCCACCAGGGGCCGGGTTGCAGCTTGCCGAGGTACACCGTCATCAGGGCGGCGGCGGTGCCCATCGTGATCGGGGTGATCGCGAAGACGGCGAGGTCGACGTGGGCGCGCGAGACCAGGACGGCCAGCCACGAGAAGGGGTTGCCGAGGTAGGTGTGGTAGTCGGACAGGAACTGCTGTCCGAAGCCGCCGCGCCAGGTGAAGAGCAGGTCGCCGGCGGCCTGTCCGTGGGCCAGGTCCCACAGGGCGCGGTGGAAGGGCACGTACTGGTTGGCCTGGTCGTTGATGGCCCGGCCGGTGTTGCCGAAGGGGAAGGTGCCGCGGGCCGCCCAGGCGGCGCAGAAGGCTCCCGAGGTGATCAGGAAGGCGAGCAGCGGTCCGTACAGGCGTACGAGGCGCGGGTGCCTGCGGCGGCGCGGCGCGGAGGGGTCCCGGCCGCCTTCGGGGGGCGGGCTGTCCGCCGTCGCCGGCTCCGAGGTGACCGTCCCCAATGTCCCGCTCCCTGGTGGTCGTGCCGTTTGGGCTGAATCGCTCGGCAGTTTAGTTCGCCGGGCGGGGGCGTGATCTCTGCCCGCCCCCTGGCGCGGGGCCGGGCCGGGTGGGGTGCCGGGGTCCGCGCGTACGCTCGTACGGGTGCTGACCTGGCCGTCCGTATCACGCCACTACCACATCCGCGAGTCGGCAGGGTCGCGCGGGGGTGTCGCCCGTGCGGCGCACGGGTCGTGGGGGTCCGCGGGCCCGCACGCCCGGGCTTTTGTTTTGACCGGAGTGGATGCGGTAGGTACGCTCAGACCTTGTGCCTGGGGTGTGCCTGGGCTCCCGTGCGTGTCCATCAACCGCAGGAGAGCCCGTATCGGCCACCGCGATCCATGCGTTTCCGTGCTTGCGCGGAGGTCCGCCGGATCCGACACACCCGACCGCGTGGGTCGGCAAAGTTCCAGGTTAGCTTCACTACACGGCACACAGAAACCGGAGAAGTAGTGCCTACGATCCAGCAGCTGGTCCGTAAGGGCCGGCAGGACAAGGTCGAGAAGACAAAGACTCCCGCGCTTGAGGCTTCGCCCCAGCGTCGCGGCGTCTGCACGCGTGTGTTCACGACCACCCCGAAGAAGCCGAACTCGGCGCTGCGTAAGGTCGCGCGTGTGCGTCTGACCTCTGGCATCGAGGTCACCGCTTACATTCCGGGTGAGGGACACAACCTGCAGGAGCACTCGATCGTGCTCGTGCGTGGTGGCCGTGTGAAGGACCTGCCGGGTGTTCGTTACAAGATCATCCGCGGTGCGCTTGACACCCAGGCTGTCAAGAACCGCAAGCAGGCCCGCAGCCGCTACGGCGCCAAGAAGGAGAAGTAAGAATGCCTCGTAAGGGCCCCGCCCCGAAGCGCCCGGTCATCATCGACCCGGTCTACGCATCTCCTCTGGTGACGTCGCTCATCAACAAGATCCTCCTGAACGGCAAGCGCTCCACCGCCGAGCGCATCGTCTACGGCGCCATGGAAGGCCTCCGCGAGAAGACCGGCAACGACCCGGTCATCACGCTGAAGCGCGCGCTGGAGAACGTCAAGCCGTCCCTCGAGGTCAAGTCCCGCCGTGTCGGTGGCGCGACCTACCAGGTCCCCGTCGAGGTCAAGCCGGGTCGCCAGTCGACCCTGGCCCTCCGCTGGCTCGTGGGTTACTCCCGCGCCCGTCGTGAGAAGACCATGACCGAGCGCCTCATGAACGAGCTGCTCGACGCCTCCAACGGTCTTGGCGCTGCCGTCAAGAAGCGCGAGGACACGCACAAGATGGCCGAGTCCAACAAGGCCTTCGCGCACTACCGCTGGTAGTCCCAACCCACATCGAGACCGAGAGAAGACTGAGCCGATATGGCTACCACTTCGCTTGACCTGGCCAAGGTGCGCAACATCGGCATCATGGCTCACATCGACGCGGGCAAGACGACCACCACCGAGCGCATCCTGTTCTACACCGGTGTGTCTTACAAGATCGGTGAAGTCCACGACGGCGCTGCCACGATGGACTGGATGGAGCAGGAGCAGGAGCGCGGCATCACGATCACGTCCGCCGCGACGACCTGCCACTGGCCGCTCGAGGACGTCGACCACACCATCAACATCATCGACACCCCGGGTCACGTTGACTTCACGGTCGAGGTGGAGCGTTCGCTCCGCGTCCTCGACGGTGCCGTCACCGTGTTCGACGGTGTCGCGGGTGTGGAGCCGCAGTCCGAGACCGTTTGGCGTCAGGCGGACCGCTACGGCGTCCCGCGCATCTGCTTCGTCAACAAGCTCGACCGCACCGGCGCCGAGTTCCACCGCTGCGTCGACATGATCAAGGACCGCCTTGGCGCGGTTCCGATCGTCATGCAGCTCCCCATCGGTGCCGAGGCCGACTTCCAGGGTGTCGTCGACCTCGTCACGATGAAGGCGTTCGTCTGGTCCGCCGAGGCGACCAAGGGCGAGATGTACGACATCGTCGACATCCCGGCCACGCACACCGAGGCCGCTGAAGAGTGGCGCGGCAAGCTGGTCGAGACCGTCGCCGAGAACGACGACGAGATCATGGAGCTGTTCCTCGAGGGCAACGAGCCCTCCGTCGAGCAGCTGCACGCCGCCGTGCGTCGCATCATCCTGAACTCCGGCAAGGGCAAGGGCGAGCCCACGATCACCGCGGTGTTCTGTGGCACGGCGTTCAAGAACAAGGGCGTTCAGCCCCTGCTCGACGCCGTCGTCCGCTACCTGCCGTCGCCGCTGGACATCGAGGCCATCGAGGGCCACGACGTCCGCGACGCCGAGGTGGTCGTGAAGCGCAAGCCGTCCGACGAGGAGCCCCTCGCCGCGCTCGCGTTCAAGATCATGAGCGACCCGCACCTCGGCAAGCTCACCTTCGTCCGGGTTTACTCGGGCCGCCTGGAGGCCGGCACTGCGGTGCTGAACTCCGTCAAGGGCAAGAAGGAGCGCATCGGCAAGATCTACCGCATGCACGCGAACAAGCGTGAGGAGATCGACTCGGTGGGCGCCGGCGACATCGTCGCCGTCATGGGCCTGAAGCAGACCACCACCGGTGAGACGCTGTGCGACGACAAGCAGCCCGTGATCCTGGAGTCCATGGACTTCCCGGCTCCGGTCATCCAGGTCGCCATCGAGCCCAAGTCCAAGGGTGACCAGGAGAAGCTGGGTGTCGCCATCCAGCGTCTCGCGGAGGAGGACCCCTCCTTCCACGTTCACTCGGACGAGGAGACGGGCCAGACCATCCTCGGCGGTATGGGCGAGCTGCACCTCGAGGTGCTGGTCGACCGTATGAAGCGCGAGTTCAAGGTCGAGGCCAACGTCGGCAAGCCGCAGGTCGCGTACCGCGAGACGATCCGCAAGGCCGTCGAGCGTCACGACTACACCCACAAGAAGCAGACCGGTGGTACCGGTCAGTTCGCCAAGGTGCAGATCGCGATCGAGCCCATCACCGAGACCGACGGTCCGGCGTACGAGTTCGTGAACAAGGTCACCGGTGGACGCGTCCCGAAGGAGTACATCCCTTCGGTCGACGCCGGTGCGCAGGAGGCCATGCAGTTCGGCATCCTGGCCGGCTACGAGATGACGGGCGTTCGCGTCACGCTTCTCGACGGTGGCTACCACGAGGTCGACTCCTCCGAGCTCGCGTTCAAGATCGCCGGTTCGCAGGCCTTCAAGGAGGCCGCGCGCAAGGCTTCTCCCGTGCTCCTTGAGCCGATGATGGCCGTCGAGGTCACCACGCCCGAGGACTACATGGGTGACGTCATCGGCGACATCAACTCCCGCCGTGGCCAGATCCAGGCCATGGAGGAGCGTCACGGCGCTCGCGTCGTCAAGGGCCTCGTGCCGCTTTCGGAGATGTTCGGCTACGTCGGCGACCTCCGCAGCAAGACCTCGGGTCGCGCCAGCTACTCGATGCAGTTCGACTCCTACGCCGAGGTTCCCCGGAACGTCGCCGAGGAGATCATCGCGAAGGCCAAGGGCGAGTAACTCTTCCGAGTTCACGTTTTAGGCTTGCCACCGGAGCCTCTGGGGCAACAGGAGTAATCTCCCGTTGCCCCGGGGGAACCGGCTATCCAGCAAAGATCACCTGGCGCCGACGAGTTAAGGCGTACAGAACCACTCTCAGGAGGACCCCGTGGCGAAGGCGAAGTTCGAGCGGACTAAGCCGCACGTCAACATCGGCACCATCGGTCACATTGACCACGGTAAGACGACCCTCACGGCCGCCATTACCAAGGTGCTGCACGACAAGTACCCGGACCTGAACGCGGCCTCGGCGTTCGACCAGATCGACAAGGCTCCTGAGGAGCGCCAGCGCGGTATCACCATCTCCATCGCGCACGTCGAGTACCAGACCGAGGCGCGTCACTACGCCCACGTCGACTGCCCGGGTCACGCTGACTACATCAAGAACATGATCACCGGTGCCGCGCAGATGGACGGCGCGATCCTCGTGGTCGCCGCCACCGACGGCCCGATGCCGCAGACCAAGGAGCACGTGCTCCTGGCCCGCCAGGTCGGCGTTCCGTACATCGTTGTCGCCCTGAACAAGGCCGACATGGTGGACGACGAGGAGATCCTGGAGCTCGTCGAGCTCGAGGTCCGTGAGCTGCTCTCCGAGTACGACTTCCCGGGCGACGACCTGCCGGTCGTCCGCGTCTCCGCGCTGAAGGCCCTCGAGGGCGACGCCGAGTGGGGCGAGAAGCTCATCGGCCTCATGGACGCTGTCGACGAGGCCATCCCGACCCCGCCGCGTGACACCGAGATGCCGTTCCTCATGCCCGTCGAGGACGTCTTCACGATCACCGGTCGCGGTACGGTCGTCACCGGCCGTATCGAGCGTGGTGTCCTGAAGGTCAACGAGACCGTCGACATCATCGGTATCAAGGAAGAGAAGACCACCACCACGGTCACCGGTATCGAGATGTTCCGCAAGCTCCTCGACGAGGGCCAGGCGGGCGAGAACGTCGGTCTGCTCCTCCGTGGCATCAAGCGCGAGGACGTCGAGCGCGGCCAGGTCATCATCAAGCCCGGTTCGGTCACCCCGCACACCGAGTTCGAGGCCCAGGCCTACATCCTGTCGAAGGACGAGGGTGGTCGTCACACCCCCTTCTTCAACAACTACCGCCCGCAGTTCTACTTCCGTACCACCGACGTCACGGGTGTCGTCACCCTGCCGCAGGGCACGGAGATGGTCATGCCGGGCGACAACACCGAGATGACGGTCGCGCTGATCCAGCCGGTCGCCATGGAGGAGGGCCTGAAGTTCGCCATCCGTGAGGGTGGTCGTACCGTGGGCGCCGGCCAGGTCACCAAGATCACGAAGTAATTCGTGCTCTGACCTGGTAGCCCGGTCACCGGGCACCAAGTTGCACTGAAGGGCCCCGTCCCACCGCTCCGGCGGAGGGACGGGGCCCTTCGGCGTTCCCGGCGGCCCGCACGACGTGACCCGGATACGGAAGAGGGCCGCACCCCCTCCTCGGGGTGCGGCCCTCTCTCGTACGGCGTAGGCCGGTCAGCTCACGCGGAGCGACTCGGTGAACTCCTTGCAGGCCGCATAGTCGGGCAGCAGCCCGGACGCGATGGCCTCGGCCAGCGACGGCGCGGCCTCGTCGCGGGCGGACAGCTGCGGGACGTCGGCCGGCCACTCGATGCCGAGATCGGCGTCGAGCGGGTGAACCGAGTGCTCGCCGGTCGGGTTGTACGTCTCCGAGCAGAGGTACGAAAGCGTCGCGTCGTCGCTCAGCGCGCAGAAGCCGTGGCCCAGGCCCTCGGGGATGTAGACCGCGCGGCGGTCCACGTCGTCGAGGCGGACGCCCTCCCACCGGCCGAAGGTGGGGGAGCCCACCCGGAGGTCGACGATGACGTCGAGCACGGCGCCGCGCACGCAGGTCACGTACTTGGCCTGGCCGCGCGGCACGTCGGCGAAGTGGATGCCGCGGACCACGCCGGCGGAGGAGACCGAGAGGTTCGCCTGCGCCAGGTTCAGCGGGTGGCCGACGACCTCGGCGAGCCGGTCGAAGCGGTACCACTCGGTGAACAGGCCGCGGGGGTCGCCGTGCAGCTGCGGGGTGACCTCGAAGGCGCCCTCGATGGAGAGCTCGCGGAACTTCATCGCGCGGCCTCCTCGTCGAGCAGGGTCAGCAGGTAGTTGCCGTAACCGCTCTTGGTGAGGGGCTCGGCGAGCGCGCGCAGCTGCGCGGAATCGATCAGGCCGGCCCGCCAGGCCGCCTCCTCGATGCAGCCGATCTTGAAGCCCTGGCGCTCCTCGATGACGCGGACGAACTCGGAGGCCTGGACCATCGAGACGAACGTGCCGGTGTCCAGCCAGGCGGTACCGCGGTCGAGGATGGTGACGTTCAGCTCACCGGCCTGGAGGTACGCGTCGTTGACGGCGGTGATCTCCAGCTCGCCGCGGGCGCTGGGCTTCAGGCCGCGGGCGATCTCGACGACCTGGTTGTCGTAGAAGTACAGGCCCGGCACCGCGTAGCGGGACTTGGGCTTGACCGGCTTCTCCTCGATGGAGATGGCCTGGCCCTTCTCGTCGAACTCCACGACGCCGTACGCCGTCGGGTCCGCCACCGGGTACGCGAACACCCGGCCGCCCTTGGCGTCGGTGTGCTGGGCCAGGCGCGTGCCGAGGCCGCTGCCGTGGAAGATGTTGTCGCCGAGGATGAGCGCGACGGACTCGTCACCGATGAAGTCGGCGCCGAGGACGAAGGCCTGGGCGATGCCCTCCGGACGCTCCTGGACCGCGTACTCCAGCCGCAGGCCGAACTGCGAACCATCGCCGAGCAGGCGCTCGAACTGGTCGCGGTCTTCCGGAGTGGTGATGATCAGGATCTCGCTGATCCCCGCCATCACCAGGGTGGAGAGGGGGTAGTAGATCATCGGCTTGTCGAAGACGGGCAGCAACTGCTTCGAGACTGCCCGGGTCAGCGGCCAGAGTCGGGATCCGGTACCACCGGCCAAGAGGATTCCACGCATGGGGAGAACCCTATGCGAGAGGGCGTGGGGGAGCCGAGCCCAGGGCGTGTGACGTTCGGCGGGCGGCTAGACTCTTCGTATTATGCGCATCCTCGTGACCGGCGGCGCCGGCTTCATCGGTTCAGAATTCGTCCGCCAGCAGCTCGGTGCAGATGCCTCGGCCCGGATCACGGTCTTCGACAAGCTGACCTACTCCGGAGTCGAAGAGAATCTGGCGCCGGTCGCGGACCACCCCGGATACACCTTCGTCAAGGGCGACATCTGCGACGCGGAAGCCGTCGACCAGGTCATGCCCGGTCACGACGTCGTCGTGCACTTCGCCGCCGAGTCCCACGTGGACCGCTCCATCGCGGGCGCGGGCCCCTTCGTGATGACCAACGTGGTGGGTACCCAGGTCCTGCTGGACTCGGCCCGCAAGCACGGCGTCGGCCGCTTCGTCCACATCTCCACGGACGAGGTCTACGGCTCGATCAGCGAGGGCTCCTGGACGGAGGAGTGGCCGCTGGTGCCGAACTCCCCTTACTCCGCCTCCAAGGCGTCGTCCGACCTGCTGGCGCTGGCCTACCACCGCACGCACGGCATGGACGTGGTGGTCACCCGCTGCTCCAACAACTACGGGCACTACCAGTTCCCGGAGAAGGTCATCCCGCTGTTCGTCTCCAACCTGATGGACGGCAAGAAGGTCCCGCTGTACGGCAACGGCGGCAACGTCCGCGACTGGCTGCACGTCTCCGACCACTGCCGCGGCATCGACCTGGCCATGCGCAAGGGCCGGGCCGGCGAGGTCTACAACATCGGCGGCGGCACCGAGCTCACCAACAAGGAGCTCACCGGCGTGCTGCTCGAGGCCGCGGGCCTCGGCTGGGAGATGGTCGAGCAGGTCGAGGACCGCAAGGGCCACGACCTCCGCTACTCCATCGACATCAGCAAGATCGGCGCCGAGCTCGGCTACGCCCCGCAGGTCACCTTCGAGGACGGCATCAAGGCCACGATCGAGTGGTACCGCGAGAACCGTGCCTGGTGGGAGCCCCTCAAGGTGAAGGCAGCGCTGCAGAAGTGACCTCCCGAACCACGGCCACGCGCTGGCTCGTCACCGGCGCCGCCGGGATGCTCGGCCAGGACCTCCTGGCCGTCCTGAAGGACTCCGGCATCGAGGCCGTCGGCCTCGGCCGGGCCGACCTCGACATCACCGACCCGGCGGCCGTCCGGGCCGCCGTCGAGGGCGTCGCCGTGGTCGTCAACTGTGCCGCCTGGACCGACGTGGACGGAGCGGAGACGGCCGAGGAGGCCGCCACCGCCGTCAACGGCACCGGCGTACGGGTCCTCGCCGGGGCCTGCGCCGCGGCCGGTGCCCGCCTGCTGCACGTCTCCACCGACTACGTGCTGCCCGGCGACGCCTCGCAGCCGTACGCCGAGGACGCCGAGACCGGCCCGGTCAACGCCTACGGGCGGACCAAGCTGGTCGGCGAGCAGGCCGTCGCCGAGCTGCTGCCGCAGGACGGCTACGTCGTCCGCACCGCCTGGCTGTACGGCGAGCACGGGCCGAACTTCGTCGCCACCATGCTGAAGCTGGCCGCCCAGCGGGACACCCTGGACGTCGTCGACGACCAGCACGGCCAGCCCACCTGGTCGTACGCGCTGGCCCGCCGGCTGGTCGAGCTGGGGCAGGCCGCGCTGGCGGGCCGTGCCCCCGGCGGCGTCTACCACGGCACCGCGAGCGGCCGCACGACCTGGCTCGGCCTGGCCCGCGAGGCCTACCGGCTGGGCGGCCTGGACCCGGAGCGGATCCGCCCGACCACCTCGGCCGCGTTCGTGCGCCCCGCCGTCCGGCCCTCCTTCAGCGTGCTCGGACACGACCGCTGGGCCGAAGCGGGCCTGGCGCCCCTCGCCGACTGGCGGGAGCAGCTCGCCGAAGCCCTCGGCACCCCGGTCTTCGCCGCACTGGCCACGCAGGCCCGGGACGGCCGGGCGGGATGAGAACCCTGCTGAACAAGCTGACCGCGGCGCTGCCGCCGGGCACCGTCGCGGTGGCCGGCGGCACCGTCGTGCTCGGCGCGGCCTCCTACGTCCACCTGGGCGTGGCCGGCCACAGCCTGTCCGCACAGGACATGGCGAACGTCTCGGTGCTGTGGACGATCGTGATGTCCATCGGCATCGGCGTGTTCTTCCCCATCGAGCAGGAGCTCACCCGGATCGTCTCCGCCCGCGTGGTCCTCGGCCAGGGCACCACCCCGGTGCTGCGCCGGGCCACCCTGCTGACCGCGGGGATGCTCGGCGCGACCCTGCTCGTCCTGGGCCTGGGCGCGGGCCCGATCGCCGACCTGCTCTTCCAGGGCGACCGCTCCCTGGTGGCGGCGCTCGGCGGTGCCTTCGCCGGCATGGCCGTCTGCTACCTGACCCGCGGCGTCCTGGCCGGCCTCGGCCGCTTCGCCGCGTACGGCACGCAGCTCGCGATCGACGGCGGCCTGCGGATCGTGCTGGCCTTCGGCTGCGCGCTGGCCGGGCTGCACTCCGCGCTCGCCTTCAGCCTGGTCCTGGCCATCGCGCCGGTCATCGCGACGCTGGCCACCCTGCCGGCGCTGCTGCGCGCCATCGGCCCCGGCGAGCCGATCGCCTGGCGCGAGCTGTGCAACGGCCTGGGCCTGCTGATCTGCGCGACCCTGCTGTCGCAGGCCGTCGTCAACGCGGCGGTCCTGAGCACCAAACTGCTGGCCCCGACCGACAGCGTGCTGATCGCGGCGCTGCTGAGCGCGCTGGTCCTGGCGCGGGTGCCGCTCTTCGTCTTCGGCTCGCTCCAGGCCTCGCTGCTGAGCGGCCTCACCGCGGCCTTCACCGCCGGGGACCGGGCCGCGTTCTGGGCGATGCTGCGCCGGATCGCGCTGGTCGTCGGCGGGCTCGGCCTGCTCGGCGGGGTGCCCGCCACCGCGCTCGGCCCGTGGCTGATCGAGGTGCTCTTCGGCGCCAAGCCGCGGCTGGGCTGCTTCGACTTCTTCCTGATGTCCGCGGGCACCGTGGCGTACATGTTCGCGATGGTCCTCGGACAGGCGCTCATGGTATTCAAGCGGCACAACCTGCAACTGCTGTGCTGGGCCCTCGGAACCGCGGTCCTGGTGGGCATCACGCTGATTCCGGGGGACGTGGCCGTGCGCGTGATCGTTGCCTACGCAGTCGGCTCCCTCGCCACCGTGCTCGCTATGCTGGCAGCGCTGAGGCTGAGCTTCCCCGGAGCGGCTGCGGCAGCCACCGAAGCGCCCGGGCAGATGTCCGACACAGGCCGCCTGGGCGTGGGCGCGGTCGGAAAATGACCCTGCCTGCCCACGACGTCACACCGATCACCGAGCACTCGTTTGTGCCACATTCCGCTGGAGCTACCGTGTCCGATTACGACGATGTCTGGCTGGTCATACCGGCCTATAACGAGGGCCAGGTGATCGCCGACGTGGTCGAGGGGGCCCGCAAGACGTTCCCCAACATCGTCGTCGTCGACGACGGCAGCACGGACGACTCGGCCCGGCACATCGCCACCACCGGTGCGCACCTGGTGCGCCACCCCGTCAACCTCGGCCAGGGCGCGGCCCTGCAGACCGGCCTCACCTACGCGCTCGCCCAGCCCGGCGCCCGCTACTTCGCCACCTTCGACGCGGACGGCCAGCACCAGACCAAGGACGTCGAGACGATGGTCGCGGTGCTGCGCCGCGACGAGGCGGACGTCGTCCTCGGCTCCCGCTTCATCGAGCAGAACGGCCAGGTGCCGTGGATCAAGCAGGTGGTGCTGCGTACGGCCGCCGCGGTCAGCCCCACCGCCCGCAAGCTCAAGCTCACCGACGCGCACAACGGTCTGCGCGTCCTGGGCCGTGTGGCCGCCGAGCAGCTGAACATCACCATGAACGGCATGGCGCACGCGTCCGAGCTCGTCGGCTTCCTGGCCGGCTCCGACCTGCGGGTCACCGAGGTCCCGGTGGACATCCTCTACACCGATTACTCACGCGCCAAGGGTCAGTCCCTGATCAACGGCGTCAACATCCTTTTTGACATTTCGCTGCGGGAGCGTGGGCGTCGATGAAGTACTTCTGGATCCAGCTGCTGCTGATCCTCGGCTCGGTGTCCATGGCACTCATGTTCATCCGGACCTGGAGCCAGGCGAAGAACCGGGCGTGGAAGCGCATAGCGTTCTCGGTGTTCGTGGTGGTCAACGTCTACGCGGTGCTCCGCCCGACGGACGTCACCTGGCTCGCCCAGCAGCTCGGCGTCGGCCGAGGCACCGACCTGGTGCTCTACGTGATGGTGCTCGCGATGGGCTTCCTCACGCTCAACACCTTCCTGCGCTTCCGGTCGCTGGAGAAGAAGATCACCGACCTGGCGCGGACCGTGGCCATCAACGAGGGCGTCCGGCACAACGACGAGCGCCTCGGGCAGGACCCGGTCACGGGCTCCGTCGAGGGCTCCGGCGCGGCCGCGGGTGCCGACGTCGACTCCGACTCCGTGAAGGCCTGACGCTCCATGGTGACCTTCGACTTCATGCTCCCCTACTACGGGGACGTGCAGCTGATGCAGGACGCCGTCCGCAGCGTCCTGGCGCAGACCGACCGGGACTTCCGGCTCGTCGTCATCGACGACGGCAAGGAGCCGGACGTACCCGGCTGGTTCGAGCGGCTCGGCGACGAGCGGGTCCACTACACCCGCAACGAGCAGAACCTCGGCATCACCAAGAACTTCCAGAAGTGCGTGGAGCTCTCCGAGGCCGACTACGTCGTCATCATGGGCTGCGACGACATCCTGCACCCGCACTACCTGGAGACCGTTCGCGGGATCATCGGCGCCCACCCGGGCGTCGGCATGGTCCAGCCGGGCGTCGAGGTCATCGACGGCTCGGGCCGGGTCATGCAGGGCGGCCTGGCCGACAACACCAAGAAGCGGCTGTACGCGCCGCAGGTGAAGGGCCGCCGCCTGATGGGCGGGGAGGAGCTGGCCGCCAGCGTGCTGCGCGGCAACTGGCTGTACTTCCCGTCGATCTCCTGGCGCGGCGAGGCGCTGCGCAAGATCAACTTCCGCGACGACTACTCCGTGATCCAGGACCTCGCGCTGGTCGTCGACCTGCTGGAGGCCGGTGAGGAGATGGTGATCGACAACTCGACCACCGTCTTCCAGTACCGCCGCCACGCGGTCAGCGAGTCCTCGGTGCAGGCCTTCTCCGGGACCCGCTTCGCCGAGGCCGAGCGGTACTTCACCGCGGTCGCCGCGCGCATGGACGCCCGCGGCTGGCCCAAGGCCGCCCGCGCCGCCC
This sequence comes from Streptomyces sp. NPDC058525, assembly GCF_042719495.1. NCBI lineage: Bacteria > Bacillati > Actinomycetota > Actinomycetes > Kitasatosporales > Streptomycetaceae > Streptomyces > Streptomyces sp. NPDC058525. Next base: position 29,524 of record NZ_JBHXNP010000055.1, on the reverse strand, counting down.
GCTTCCACAGCGCCTCCCGCCTGCACGCGCTCACCATGCTCCCCGGCGCCCTGCGCCGCGGGCACCGGGAGGGCGCCCGCACCCTGGCGAAACACGCCTTCACCTCCGGCCAGAACTGAGCCGGCACGCCGCCGCACACCACGAAACGGACTGAGATGACGCACCTGGCTCCCGAGGAGGTCGGTGAGGCCGGCGCTCCGGCGCCCCGCCCCGCCCCGACAGCGGAAGGAAAGAACCGCCTGTCCTCCTCGCGGGGCCCGGCGTGGCTCTCCCGGCGCTGGGTGCTCCCGGTGGCCGAGGCCGTCGTCAGCCTCCTGGCGGCCCTCGGGTTCACGCTGCTCAGCACGTACATCAGCGTGAACCCGCTCATCCGGGTCGGCCAGGTCAGCGGTCTCGCCAAGCTCCAGCAGTACGCGGCCGTCCTCGCCCTGCCGCTGCTCGCCGTCCTGCTGTACACCGCGTACCGCGGGCACCTGCGCCGCCACCAGACGCTCAAGCGCCTGGTCTGCGCCGCGCTGGCCGGACTCGCCACCGGCGTACTGGCCGGCGGCGTGGTCGTCGCCCTGCGCGGTACGCCCTGGGGCCTCGGCGGCCAGGAGGGCGACCCGAGCGCGCTGATCGCCATGGCGAACTCGTTCCTTCACGGCGAGAGCATGTCGGGCATCTACCCGCCGCTGTTCCCCGGCCTGATGGCCGTCTGGGCGAAGATCCGCTACGACATGCCCGGCGGCACCGGGTTCGCGCTGAAGGACTTCCAGATCTTCTTCACCGCGATCGCGGGCCCGATGGCGTACCTGGCCTGGCGGCTGCTGCTCCGGCCGTTCTGGGCGCTGCTCATCGCCGTGCCCTCGGCCATCCTCTTCATGGACCCGATCCGCCCGTACAGCCACGCCAGCATGCTCGTCCTGCTGCCGCTGCTCGGCTACTGCCTGCGCGAGATGCGCCGCTCCGCCGAGCGGCCGCTGCGCCGGTCGCTGCTGCGCGGCGCGGTCCTCGGCCTGGCCTTCGGCGTGGTCTTCCTCTGGTATTCCGGCTGGTACGTCTGGGCCGCGCCCGGGGTGTTCGTGCTCGCGCTGTTCCTCTTCCCCTGGCGCGCCGGGAAGACGGCGGTCAAGCGGGCCGGCGCGTTCGTCGGCGTCACCCTGCTGACGGCCGGTGTCGTCGGCGCTCCGCTGATCTACCAGATGGCCCGGCTCGGTTCCCAGACCCCGGACCGCTACGCCTTCCTGGCCGTGTACGTCGACCCGACGTACGTGCTGGGCTGGGTGTCCGACCGGTCCGGGAAGCTGGAGTACCAGACCTGGCCGGTGGCCGGCGAGATGGCGGGCCAGAGCGGATTCGCCCTGCTGCTGCTGTTCGCCGTGGGCCTGGGCATCGGCCTGGCGCTGCGCAACACCATGGTCCTGACCGCCGCGGCCACGCTGGCCGGCGCCTGGCTGGCCCGTTTCTGGTTCGCCGGGAACATGGCGCAGGACAAGGCCGTGCAGCTCTACCCGCGCACCACCTGGATCATCATGTACTGCATGCTGATCCTGGCGGTCCTCGGCATGATGGCCGTGGTCAACCGGGGCTCGGGCTGGGCCGAGCGGACCCTGCGGCCGAGCGGCGCCGCCCCGGCGGCCCGGGTCGTTCCGCGGCGGGTGGTCGCACAGCTCGCGGCCGGCATGGTGTGCGCGATCGCGCTGTTCGCCGCGATGGGCGCGTCCTGGTCGGTCAACCGGTACATGCCGCAGTCCGACAACATGTCGATGGGCATCGACGCCTGGCGGGCCCACACCATCAAGACGGCGGACGGCACCTGCCCGCGCTACGCGCCGGACAGGAAGAACTGCGCGGACATCGTCACCAACGACTGGCGGCAGAACCCCGACGACGGCGCCCTGTGGTGCGGCGGCATCGGGCCGCTGAACTGGAAGGCCGTGTGCGGGCGCAAGGCGCCGGCCTCGGAGCTGAAGAAGGAAGAGCAGGAGCAGAAGGCGAAGCAGTAGCCTCCCCCCTCCGTACCAACCGAGGACCCCCGGACCGCAGTTCGCCGCGGACCGGGGGTCCTCGTGCGTCCGGGCGCGTCCGTTCCGCTTATGCCCACCCCCCTGTTCGAGCCGTCACCTGCTGCCAGTAGCATCCGGCCGGTCAGGCATGTCTTCTGGCGGACTCACAACAGGGGTTGGGGACAACTTGAAACTAGGTCGTGTGCGCGGTACGGCTCTCGCCGCCGCGCTCGGTGTCGTCGCCGTCTTCGGCATCCAGGGAGTCGCCAACGGCGTCGACGGCGAGGGTGAGGTGTCGCCGTACAGCGCGGCCGCCCGCGAGAAGGGCCCGGTCGAGGGGGAGCTGCACAAGCTCGCGCTGCAGCCCAAGGGCAAGGGCGAGGCCGTCCTCTCCCAGCGGGACACCGCGCCCTTCGGGCTCCTCGGTGTCTCCTGGACCGACCCCGAGGCCGAGGTGAAGGGCAAGATCGAGGCCCGCACCCGGGACGCCGCCAGCGGCAAGTGGTCGAAGTGGAAGGAACTGGAGCAGGCCGAGTCCGGCCTCGACGGCAAGCGCCCCGGCCTGCGCGGCGCGACCGAGCCCGTCTGGGTCGGTCCTTCGGACGGTGCCGAGGTACGGGTGGGCGGCGGCGCCGCCGAGCTGCCCGCCGGCATGGAACTGAACATGGTGGACCCGGGCACGGGCGTGGCGAAGGCCGCGAAGGCCAAGAAGAAGGGCTCCCTCGGCATGGGGACGGCCTCCTTCGCGCTTCCCGCCGCCGACCCGGCCCCCACGACGCCGGGACCGGAGTCGACCTCCCCGCGGCCGGACCTGGCCTCGCGCGTGCAGTGGGGCGCCGACGAGTCCCTGAACAACGAGGGCCCGGTCTACCTCCCCGGAGCGAAGGTCAAGGCGCTCTTCGTCCACCACACCGCGTCCAACGCGTCGTACGAGTGCTCCGAGTCCGCGGCCATCGTGCGCAGCCTGCACGTCTACCACGTGAAGACCAACGGCTGGCGGGACCTCGGCTACAACTTCCTCGTCGACAAGTGCGGCAACCTCTTCGAGGGCCGTCAGGGCGGTGTGGACCAGCCCGTCATGGGCGCGCACACCTTCGGCTGGAACCAGGAGTCGACGAGCGTCGCCGTCCTCGGTGACTACACGAACGCCGGGGCCTCGGCCGCGGCGCTCGAAGGCATCTCCAAGGTCGCGGCGTACAAGCTGGGCCAGTACGACGGCGACATGAACGGCACCACGACGCTGACCGCCGGCGCCACCCAGCCCAACTTCTTCGGCACCAAGTTCACCGCCGGGCAGCAGTACACCTTCAAGACCGTCTCGGGCCACCGCGACGGCTTCAACACCCAGTGCCCGGGCAACCAGCTCTACCCGCAGCTGGATTCGCTCCGGAAGTCGGGCCCCGCGGCCCAGTTGCAGATCGCCTCGGTGAACGGCGCGGCGGCCACGCCCGGCGCCACCTTCCCGAGCGGCGCGGCCCTCACGGTCGACTGGACCACCAGCACGGCGAGCGGCCAGCTGAGCACCTTCGACGTGCTGGTCGACGGCGAGTCCGTGGCGACCGTCGGCGCGTCCGAGCGCAAGGCGATGGTGGCGGTCACCAACGGCCGCCACGAGGTCCGGGTCAAGGCGACCGCCGCGAACGGCAAGGTCTCCACGAGCCTCGCGGTCAACGTCGACGCCGACGTCAAGGGCGCCAAGTTCGTCCCGCTGTCCCCGAAGCGCCTGATGGACACCCGTGAGGGTCTCGGTGTCCGCAAGGGCCCGGTCGGCTCGGGCGGCGTGGTCACCCTGCCGGTGGCCGCCGCGACCGGTGGCACGCCCACCGCGGTGGTGCTGAACGTGACGGCGACGAACCCGACGGAGCCGAGCTTCGTGTCGGTGTACCCGGGCGGTACGACCCGCTCCAGCGCGTCGAACCTGAACTTCACCCCGGGCAAGACCATCCCCAACCTGGTCGTCGTGCCGGTCGTCAACGGGACCGTCAGCTTCTACAACAACCAGGGCAACGTCGACCTGATCGCCGACATCACCGGCTACTTCACCTCGAGCGGTGAGGGCGCGACGCAGACCAACTTCGGTCCCAAGCGCCTGATGGACACCCGTGAGGGCCTCGGCGTCGCCAAGGGCCCGGTCGGCACCGGCGGCGTGGTCACCCTGCCCGTGGCGGGCGTCGACGGCGTCCCGGCCACCGGCGTCAAGGCCGTGGTGCTGAACGTGACGGCCACGAACCCGACGCAGCCGAGCTTCGTGTCCGTGTACCCGAGCGGTACGACCCGCTCCAGCGCCTCGAACCTGAACTTCACCCCGGGCCAGACGATCCCCAACCTGGTGGTCGTGCCGGTCGTGGACGGGAAGGTCAGCTTCTACAACAACCAGGGCACCGTCGACCTGATCGCCGACATCACGGGCTACTTCTCCGACAGCGACGCGGGCGCCATGCAGGCGAACTTCGGTCCGAAGCGCCTGATGGACACCCGTGCGGGCCTCGGCGTGCGGCAGGGCCCGGTGGCCGGCGGCAGCGTCGTCACCCTGCCGGTGGCGGGCGTGCGCGGCATCCCGGCCACCGGCGTCAAGGCCGTGGTGCTGAACGTGACGGCCACGAACCCGACCGAGGCGAGCTTCGTGTCGGTCTTCCCCAGCGGCACGACCCGTACGAGCGCCTCGAACCTGAACTTCACGGCCGGTCTCACGATCCCCAACCTGGTGGTCGTCCCGGTCGTCGACGGGAAGGTCAGCTTCTACAACAACGCGGGGTCCGTGGATCTCATCGCGGACATCACGGGCTATTTCAGCTAGTGGCCTGAACTGGTCATTCCGCACGTGAGAGGCTCCGCACCAGAGGGTGCGGGGCCTCTCCCGCATTCCGGGGCAGGGGAACAGGGAACAGGGGCATGGGGAAGAACGACGACGACAGACCGGGCGTCTCCGACGCGGAGTGGGACCGGTTCGCGCAGCAGGCCGCAGAGGGGGCGCAGGACGCGCCCAGGGAGCCTTCGGCGCGGCAGCGGATGGTGACCGAGCGGCTGCGCCACGAGCAGGACCCGCCGGGGTGGCGCACCGGCCCGGCCTGGCAGGAGAGGGAGGGCCGGGGGAGGCGGGGGCGGCGGCTGGGGGCCGTGCTGGCCGTCGCCGTCATCGCGGGGGTCGCGCTGGTCGCCGTACGGCCCGAGCTGCTCATCGACCGCATCACGGGCACGTCGCAGGCCCGCGAGGACGCGCGGAACGCGCCCCCGCCGGCTCCGGAGACCGCGGCCCCGACGGCCGCGCCGCCGACGGTGGACCCGGACCGCCCGACCTTGCAGGAACCTTTCCGCGGCTCCCCGGCCCTCCAGTGGGCGGACGGCGCCGCCGGCATCGAGCTGCCCGCGGCCGAGGCCGTCGGCGGGATGACCAAGGAGCAGGTCGCGGACGCGCTGGAGAAGGGCAAGCAGTTCCTGATCGCGGCCAACCTCGACCCGGCGACCCTGCGGGGGGAGCGGCCCAAGGCCGCGCTGGGCCTGCTGGACCCGAAGGACGGCGAGACGACGGCGCTCCTGGACCGCTCCCTCGCGAAGCCGGGCCGGGACCAGGACCCGCTGAACCTGTTCACCCGGTACAACCCGGCCGAGCTGGCGCTGGTGGGCGAGGTGGTCAAGGTGCGCGGGCGGATGTGGGTCGAGCCCGGCGGGCAGCCCGGCCAGGCCCGGGTGCTGGCCGACTACACCTTCGTCTACCCGCTCGTGAAGGCCGCCGCCGGCTCGGAGCAGGTCGAGCGGACCATCGTGCGCCGCGAGATCACCTTCTCGATCGCCGACCGGCGCAAGTGGGAGTCCACGCCCGGCCGCCTCTGGCTGGAGAGCTACCGCGTCGACCTCGCGAACAGCGCCTGCGAGGTGTACGACGGCTATGTGCACCCGGCCTTCGACGCGGACCCGGTGGCCGGAGTGACCCCCTCCGGGACGCCCCAGGACCCGTACGACCGGAGCAAGGGCATCGACCAGACCGGCCAGGAGGGCTGCGGCACCGTGTCGAGGTCCTGACCGGGGGAGATGCCCCGCGCGCGGCGATGGGTGCGGCGGTTTGACCACGCAGCGTCGCGGGGTATTCTCTTCCGCCCGATTGGCCAGGTACGTGCCTCGTATGGCAGACTACTCAAGTTGCTCGGCTGAGTGCCGATGCTGCGCGCCTCCCGCCGGGAGGACCGGAAGCGAGTCCCACAGTACTCGTCGTCCTTAATCTGCCTTCCGGGGCAGCAATGGGGACGGACGTACGGGAATCTTCTGGGAAGTGTCAGCACGGTGCACACCAGGCGCTCGGTGGGTGTTTCTCCCCCGAAACGCGGTCACAGGGACCGCACCCCCTTGGACGAGGGAATTTCCGTATGGGAATTTTCTGTAGAGGGAGTGCGACACGCCCGACCGCGTGGGTCGGAGAGAAGCCGCAGGATCCGTCCCGCAGCCGACCGAGAGCCAGAGCGTTTCCACATAGAGACAGGACTACGGAGTAGCCATGGCGGGACAGAAGATCCGCATCCGGCTCAAGGCCTACGACCACGAGGTCATCGACTCCTCGGCGAAGAAGATCGTCGAGACGGTGACCCGCACTGGTGCGTCGGTCGCGGGCCCGGTGCCGCTGCCCACTGAGAAGAACGTGTACTGCGTCATCAAGTCGCCGCACAAGTACAAGGACTCGCGCGAGCACTTCGAGATGCGCACGCACAAGCGCCTGATCGACATCCTCGACCCGACGCCCAAGACCGTTGACTCGCTGATGCGCCTGGACCTTCCGGCCGGCGTTGACATCGAGATCAAGCTCTGAGAGGCGTCGAGAAGATGGCAAAGCAGATCAAGGGCGTCCTGGGCGAGAAGCTCGGCATGACCCAGGTCTGGGACGAGAACAACCGTGTCGTCCCGGTGACCGTCGTCAAGGCCGGGCCCTGCGTCGTTACCCAGGTCCGTACGAACGACATCGACGGCTACGAGTCGGTCCAGATCGCCTTCGGCGAGATCGACCCGCGCAAGGTGAACAAGCCCCTCAAGGGCCACTTCGCCAAGGCCGACGTGACCCCCCGCCGCCACCTGGTGGAGCTCCGCACCTCCGACGCCAGCGAGTACACGCTCGGCCAGGAGATCACTGCTGAGGTGTTCGAGTCCGGCGTCAAGGTTGACGTCACGGGCAACAGCAAGGGCAAGGGCTTCGCCGGTGTCATGAAGCGGCACAACTTCCGGGGCCTCGGCGCCGGTCACGGTGTGCAGCGCAAGCACCGCTCCCCCGGTTCGATCGGTGGCTGTGCCACCCCTGGGCGTGTCTTCAAGGGCATGCGCATGGCCGGTCGCATGGGTAACGAGCGCGTCACCACCCAGAACCTGACCATCCACGCGGTTGACGCGGAGAAGGGTCTGCTCCTCATCAAGGGCGCGGTCCCCGGTCCGAACGGCGGCCTCGTCCTGGTCCGTACCGCGGCCAAGGGGGCTTGAGGTAATGAGCACCATTGACATCCTTTCGCCGGCAGGCGACAAGGCCGGTACCGTCGAGCTCCCCGCGGAGATCTTCGACGCGAAGACCAGCGTTCCGCTGATCCACCAGGTCGTTGTCGCGCAGCTGGCTGCTGCCCGTCAGGGCACGCACAAGACCAAGACCCGTGGCGAAGTCCGTGGTGGTGGCCGCAAGCCGTACCGCCAGAAGGGCACCGGCCGCGCCCGTCAGGGTTCGACCCGCGCTCCGCAGTTCGCAGGCGGTGGCGTCGTCCACGGCCCGCAGCCGCGTGACTACTCGCAGCGGACCCCCAAGAAGATGAAGGTCGCCGCCCTCCGCGGTGCCCTCTCGGACCGTGCGCGTCACTCCCGCATCCACGTCGTCACCGGCGTGGTCGAGGGTGCCGTCTCCACGAAGGCCGCCAAGACGCTGTTCGGCAAGATCTCGGAGCGCAAGAACCTGCTCCTGGTCGTCGAGCGCGCCGACGAGGCCGCGTGGCTGTCCGCCCGCAACCTGCCCCAGGTTCACATCCTGGAGCCGGGCCAGCTGAACACGTACGACGTGATCGTCTCTGACGACGTGGTCTTCACCCAGGCCGCGCTCGAGTCCTTCGTGTCTGGCCCCAAGGCCGATGAGACCGAAGGGAGCGACGCCTGATGTCTGAGGCGACCGTTACCAGCAAGACCTTCTCCGACCCGCGCGACCTGCTGATCAAGCCGGTCGTCTCGGAGAAGAGCTACGCGCTGCTGGACGAGAACAAGTACACGTTCATCGTCGCGCCCGGCGCCAACAAGACCCAGATCAAGCAGGCCGTGGAAGCGGTCTTCTCGGTCAAGGTCACCGGGGTCAACACGATCAACCGTCAGGGTAAGCGCAAGCGCACCAAGACCGGTTTCGGCAAGCGCGCCAACACCAAGCGCGCCATCGTGACCCTTGCCGAGGGCAACCGTATCGACATCTTCGGCGGCCAGGCCTCCTAACGGAGGTCTAGTCGTCCGGAATCGGACGAGGACTGAGAAATGGGTATCCGCAAGTACAAGCCGACGACCCCGGGCCGTCGTGGCTCCAGCGTCGCCGACTTTGTCGAGATCACGCGGTCCACGCCGGAGAAGTCGCTGGTCCGCCCCCTGCACAGCAAGGGCGGCCGTAACAACACCGGTCGTGTGACCGTTCGCCACCAGGGCGGTGGCCACAAGCGCGCCTACCGCGTGATCGACTTCCGTCGTCACGACAAGGACGGCGTGCCGGCCAAGGTCGCGCACATCGAGTACGACCCCAACCGCACCGCGCGCATCGCGCTGCTGCACTACGCCGACGGCGAGAAGCGCTACATCATCGCGCCGCGCGGTCTGCAGCAGGGTGACCGGATTGAGAACGGCCCGACGGCCGACATCAAGCCCGGCAACAACCTGGCGCTCCGCAACATCCCGGTTGGTACCACGATCCACGCGATCGAGCTCCGCCCCGGTGGCGGCGCCAAGTTCGCGCGCTCCGCTGGTGCCTCCGTGCAGCTGCTCGCGAAGGAGGGCGTCATGGCCCACCTCCGCATGCCGTCCGGCGAGATCCGTCTCGTCGACGCGCGCTGCCGCGCCACGGTCGGCGAGGTCGGCAACGCCGAGCAGTCGAACATCAACTGGGGCAAGGCCGGCCGCATGCGCTGGAAGGGCGTTCGCCCGTCCGTCCGCGGTGTCGCGATGAACCCGGTTGACCACCCGCACGGTGGTGGTGAGGGCAAGACCAGTGGTGGTCGCCACCCGGTCTCCCCGTGGGGTCAGAAGGAGGGTCGTACTCGCTCGCCGAAGAAGGCTTCGAGCAAGTACATCGTCCGCCGCCGCAAGACGAACAAGAAGCGCTAGGAGCGGGTTTAGATGCCGCGCAGTCTCAAGAAGGGACCCTTCGTCGACGACCACCTCGTGAAGAAGGTGGACGCTCAGAACGAAGCTGGTACCAAGAACGTCATCAAGACCTGGTCCCGTCGCTCGATGATCATCCCGGCCATGCTGGGTCACACCATCGCGGTGCACAACGGCAAGACCCACGTCCCGGTGTTCGTCACCGAGTCGATGGTCGGCCACAAGCTCGGCGAGTTCTCGCCGACTCGCACCTTCCGCGGCCACGTCAAGGACGACCGGAAGTCGAAGCGCCGCTAAACGCGGGGTGGTTACGACTATGACTTACACCGAAGGGACAACCATGGAAGCCAGGGCCCAGGCGCGGTACATCCGCGTCACGCCCATGAAGGCCCGCCGCGTGGTGGACCTTATCCGTGGCATGGATGCCACGGAGGCTCAGGCGGTCCTGCGTTTCGCCCCGCAGGCCGCGAGCGTGCCGGTCGGCAAGGTGCTGGACAGCGCCATTGCCAACGCCGCACACAACTACAACCACCCGGACGCCTCCACGCTGGTCATCAGCGAGGCGTACGTGGACGAGGGCCCGACCCTGAAGCGGTTCCGTCCGCGTGCCCAGGGCCGTGCCTACCGGATCCGCAAGCGGACCAGCCACATCACCGTGGTCGTCAGCAGCAAGGAAGGTTCCCGGTAATGGGCCAGAAGGTAAACCCGCACGGGTTCCGGCTCGGCATCACCACCGACTTCAAGTCGCGTTGGTACGCCGACAAGCTGTACAAGGACTACGTCAAGGAAGACGTCGCCATCCGTCGGATGATGACGTCCGGCATGGAGCGCGCCGGCATCTCGAAGGTTGAGATCGAGCGCACCCGTGACCGCGTGCGTGTGGACATCCACACCGCTCGTCCGGGCATCGTCATCGGCCGCCGTGGCGCCGAGGCCGACCGCATCCGCGGTGACCTCGAGAAGCTCACGGGCAAGCAGGTCCAGCTGAACATCCTCGAGGTCAAGAACCCCGAGCTCGACGCTCAGCTGGTTGCCCAGGCCGTTGCCGAGCAGCTCTCCTCCCGCGTCTCCTTCCGTCGTGCCATGCGCAAGAGCATGCAGGGCACGATGAAGGCCGGCGCCAAGGGCATCAAGATCCAGTGCGGTGGCCGCCTCGGCGGCGCCGAGATGTCCCGCTCCGAGTTCTACCGCGAGGGTCGTGTGCCGCTGCACACGCTGCGCGCGAACGTGGACTACGGCTTCTTCGAGGCCAAGACCACCTTCGGCCGTATCGGCGTGAAGGTCTGGATCTACAAGGGCGACGTCAAGAACATCGCCGAGGTTCGCGCCGAGAACGCTGCGGCCCGTGCGGGTAACCGCCCGGCCCGTGGTGCCGGCGCTGGCGACCGTCCCGCCGGCCGTGGTGGCCGTGGTGGCGAGCGCGGCGGCCGTGGTGGCCGCAAGCCGCAGCAGGCTGCTGGTGCCGAGGCCCCCAAGGCCGACGCCCCCGCCGCCGCTCCGGCTGAGAGCACCGGAACGGAGGCCTGACCAACATGCTGATCCCTCGTAGGGTCAAGCACCGTAAGCAGCACCACCCGAAGCGCCGCGGTATGGCCAAGGGCGGTACTGAGGTCTCGTTCGGCGAGTACGGCATCCAGGCGCTCACCCCCGCCTACGTCACGAACCGCCAGATCGAGGCGGCTCGTATCGCGATGACCCGCCACATCAAGCGTGGCGGCAAGGTCTGGATCAACATCTACCCGGACCGTCCGCTCACGAAGAAGCCTGCCGAGACCCGCATGGGTTCCGGTAAGGGTTCTCCCGAGTGGTGGATCGCCAACGTGCACCCGGGTCGGGTCATGTTCGAGCTGTCCTACCCGAACGAGAAGATTGCTCGTGAGGCGCTCACCCGCGCTGCTCACAAGCTTCCGATGAAGTGCCGGATTGTTCGGCGCGAGGCAGGTGAGTCGTGATGGCGACGGGAACCAAGGCGTCCGAGCTGCGTGAGCTCGGCAACGAGGAGCTCGTTGGCAAGCTGCGCGAGGCCAAGGAGGAGCTGTTCAAGCTCCGCTTCCAGGCGGCCACGGGTCAGCTGGAGAACAACGGCCGGCTCAAGTCCGTCCGTAAGGACATCGCTCGCATCTACACCCTGATGCACGAGCGTGAGCTCGGTATCGAGACGGTGGAGAGCGCCTGATGAGCGAGAACAACGTGACTGAGAAGACCGAGCGCGGTTTCCGCAAGACCCGTGAGGGTCTGGTCGTCAGCGACAAGATGGACAAGACCGTCGTCGTCGCCGTCGAGGACCGCGTGAAGCACGCCCTGTACGGCAAGGTCATCCGCCGTACGAACAAGCTCAAGGCGCACGACGAGCAGAACGCTGCCGGCGTCGGCGACCGCGTCCTCATCATGGAGACGCGTCCGCTGTCGGCGAGCAAGCGCTGGCGCATCGTCGAGATCCTCGAGAAGGCCAAGTAAGTATCTGAGGGGTTTCCCTCGGATTCGTTCCGCCAGGCTCGGTGGGGGCCCAGCTCCTCGGAGTGAAGCCCCCGCCGGGAACCGGCAGACAAACAGGAGATAGACGTGATCCAGCAGGAGTCGCGACTGCGTGTCGCCGACAACACTGGTGCCAAGGAGATCCTTTGCATCCGTGTTCTCGGTGGCTCCGGTCGCCGCTACGCGGGCATCGGTGACGTCATCGTCGCCACCGTCAAGGACGCGATCCCCGGTGGCAACGTGAAGAAGGGTGACGTCGTCAAGGCGGTCATCGTTCGCACCGTCAAGGAGCGCCGCCGCCAGGACGGCTCGTACATCCGCTTCGACGAGAACGCCGCCGTCATTCTGAAGAACGACGGCGACCCTCGCGGCACCCGTATCTTCGGCCCCGTCGGCCGTGAGCTGCGCGAGAAGAAGTTCATGAAGATCATCTCGCTCGCGCCGGAGGTGCTGTAAGCATGAAGATCAAGAAGGGCGACCTGGTCCAGGTCATCACCGGTAAGGACAAGGGCAAGCAGGGCAAGGTCATTGTTGCCTTCCCCGCTGAGAACCGTGTCCTCGTCGAGGGTGTCAACCGGGTCAAGAAGCACACCAAGGCCGCGCAGAACCAGGCCGGTGGCATCGTGATCACCGAGGCCCCGGTCCACGTGAGCAACGTTCAGCTGGTTGTGGAGAAGGACGGCAAGAAGGTCGTCACCCGCGTCGGCTACCGCTTCGACGACGAGGGCAACAAGATCCGCGTTGCCAAGCGGACGGGTGAGGACATCTGATGGCTACCACTCCGCGTCTCAAGACGAAGTACCGCGAGGACATCGCGGGCAAGCTGCGTGAGGAGTTCTCGTACGAGAACGTCATGCAGATCCCCGGCCTCGTGAAGATCGTGGTCAACATGGGTGTGGGCGACGCCGCCCGCGACTCCAAGCTGATCGACGGCGCCATCCGCGACCTGACGACGATCACCGGTCAGAAGCCGGCCGTCACGAAGGCTCGCAAGTCCATCGCGCAGTTCAAGCTGCGTGAGGGTCAGCCGATCGGCTGCCACGTCACCCTCCGTGGTGACCGCATGTGGGAGTTCCTGGACCGTACGCTGTCGCTCGCGCTGCCGCGTATCCGTGACTTCCGTGGTCTGTCGCCGAAGCAGTTCGACGGCCGTGGCAACTACACCTTCGGTCTCACGGAGCAGGTCATGTTCCACGAGATCGACCAGGACAAGATCGACCGTACCCGGGGTATGGACATCACCGTGGTCACCACGGCGACCAACGACGCTGAGGGCCGCGCGCTCCTTCGTCACCTCGGCTTCCCCTTCAAGGAGGCGTAAGCGAGATGGCGAAGAAGGCTCTCATCGCGAAGGCTGCCCGCAAGCCCAAGTTCGGTGTGCGTGCGTACACCCGCTGCCAGCGCTGCGGTCGTCCCCACTCCGTGTACCGCAAGTTCGGCCTGTGCCGCGTGTGCCTTCGTGAGATGGCTCACCGTGGCGAGCTGCCGGGCGTGACCAAGAGCTCCTGGTAACCCTCCCACCCTTTGGGTGTTGAGGTTTTCCAGACGCTCTCGGTAAGCATCAGGTCGGCGGACCGCCCTGCCCGCATGCCGTAGGCTTGTGGGGTTGGGCGTCCGCCGCCCTATCGACTTACTACGCCGTAGGTCCCCGCACCGCACCCGTCCCGCCACTGAGTGGGGAGAGGGATGGCGCATACAGGAAACCCCGGCGAGAGAGGCCGAAGGCCACTTCATGACCATGACTGACCCGATCGCAGACATGCTCACGCGTCTGCGTAACGCTAACTCGGCGTACCACGACACCGTCGTGATGCCGCACAGCAAGATCAAGTCGCACATCGCAGAGATCCTCAAGCAGGAGGGTTTCATCACCGGCTGGAAGGTCGAGGACGCCGAGGTCGGCAAGAACCTCGTCCTCGAGCTGAAGTTCGGGCCGAACCGTGAGCGCTCCATCGCGGGCATCAAGCGGATCTCGAAGCCCGGTCTGCGCGTGTACGCGAAGTCCACCAACCTGCCGAAGGTCCTCGGCGGCCTGGGCGTGGCGATCATCTCCACGTCCCACGGTCTCCTGACCGGCCAGCAGGCAGGCAAGAAGGGCGTAGGTGGGGAAGTCCTCGCCTACGTCTGGTAGTCGGGAACGGAGGAAAAGCAATGTCGCGAATCGGCAAGCTCCCCATCCAGGTTCCCGCCGGTGTGGACGTCACCATCGATGGCCAGACGGTCAACGTGAAGGGCCCCAAGGGTTCCCTCGCGCACACCGTTAAGGCGCCCATCGCAGTCGTCAAGGACGAGGCTGGCGTTCTGAACGTCACCCGTCCGAACGACGAGCGTCAGAACAAGGCCCTGCACGGCCTGTCCCGCACGCTGGTGGCGAACATGATCACCGGTGTGACCACGGGGTACGTCAAGGCTCTCGAGATCAGCGGTGTCGGTTACCGCGTGGCCGCGAAGGGCTCCAACCTGGAGTTCCAGCTCGGCTACAGCCACCCGATCCTGGTGGAGGCGCCCGAGGGCATCTCCTTCAAGGTCGAGTCGCCGACCAAGTTCTCGGTCGAGGGCATCGACAAGCAGAAGGTCGGCGAGGTCGCCGCCAACATCCGCAAGCTGCGGAAGCCCGACCCGTACAAGGCCAAGGGTGTCAAGTACGCCGGCGAAGTCATCCGCCGCAAGGTCGGAAAGGCTGGTAAGTAGCCATGGCATACGGTGTGAAGATCGCCAAGGGCGACGCGTACAAGCGCGCTGCCAAGGCTCGCCGCCACATCCGCATCCGCAAGAACGTCTCGGGTACGGCGGAGCGTCCGCGCCTCGTCGTGACGCGTTCCAACCGCAACATCGTTGCTCAGGTCATCGACGACCTCCAGGGTCACACCCTGGCGTCGGCGTCGACCCTGGACGCTTCGATCCGCGGTGGCGAAGGCGACAAGAGCGCCCAGGCCCAGGCTGTCGGCGCGCTCGTCGCCGAGCGTGCCAAGGCTGCGGGTGTCGAGACCGTCGTGTTCGACCGCGGTGGCAACCGATACGCCGGGCGCATTGCCGCTCTGGCTGACGCCGCCCGCGAAGCCGGGCTGAAGTTCTAAGCCCCGGTTCCGGGACTCACGGACGTAACAGAGAGAGGTAATCCAATGGCTGGACCCCAGCGCCGCGGAAGCGGTGCCGGTGGCGGCGAGCGGCGGGACCGGAAGGGTCGCGACGGTGGCCCTGCCGCCGAGAAGACCGCTTACGTTGAGCGCGTTGTCGCGATCAACCGCGTCGCCAAGGTTGTCAAGGGTGGTCGCCGCTTCAGCTTCACCGCGCTGGTCGTGGTGGGCGACGGTGACGGCACTGTAGGTGTCGGTTACGGCAAGGCCAAGGAAGTTCCCGCGGCCATCGCCAAGGGTGTCGAGGAAGCCAAGAAGAACTTCTTCAAGGTTCCGCGCATCCAGGGCACCATCCCTCACCCGATCCAGGGCGAGAAGGCTGCGGGCGTCGTCCTGCTGAAGCCTGCTTCCCCCGGTACCGGTGTTATCGCCGGTGGCCCGGTGCGCGCCGTTCTGGAGTGCGCCGGCGTTCACGACATCCTGTCGAAGTCGCTCGGCTCCGACAACGCGATCAACATCGTGCACGCGACCGTGGCGGCCCTCAAGGGCCTGCAGCGTCCCGAGGAGATCGCGGCTCGCCGTGGTCTGCCCCTCGAGGACGTCGCCCCCGCGGCCCTGCTTCGTGCGCGTGCTGGGGCGGGTGTCTAATGGCCCGCCTCAAGATCACGCAGACGAAGTCGTACATCGGCAGCAAGCAGAACCACCGCGACACGCTGCGTTCGCTCGGGCTCAAGCGCCTGAACGACGTGGTCGTCAAGGAGGACCGCCCCGAGTTCCGCGGAATGGTTCACACCGTCCGCCACCTCGTGACGGTTGAGGAGGTTGACTAATCATGGCTGAGAACAGCCCGCTGAAGGCCCACAACCTCCGTCCCGCCCCCGGCGCCAAGACCGCGAAGACCCGTGTCGGTCGTGGTGAGGCGTCGAAGGGTAAGACGGCCGGTCGTGGTACGAAGGGCCAGAAGGCCCGTTACCAGATCCCGGAGCGCTTCGAGGGTGGGCAGATGCCCCTCCACATGCGTCTCCCGAAGCTCAAGGGCTTCAAGAACCCGTTCCGCACCGAGTACCAGGTCGTGAACCTGGACAAGCTCGGCGCTCTCTACCCCGAGGGTGGAGAGGTCACGGTGGCCGACCTGGTCGCCAAGGGCGCGGTGCGCAAGAACAGCCTCGTCAAGGTCCTGGGCCAGGGCGAGATCTCCGTGGCGCTGCAGGTTTCGGTTGACGCCGTCTCCGGCTCCGCCAAGGAGAAGATTGCCGCCGCCGGTGGCACTGTCACCGAGCTCGTCTAAGACGAATTCAGTGGCTAAATAGCTCGAAACCCGACCGGGGATGCCTCACATATGGGGCATCCCCGGTTGGTCGTTCCACGGGAGGCGCACTCGCCGGTAAGGTGGCGTGCACCTTTGCTTTGTCGTATACGTCGATCCCTCAGACCGTCACCTCTGACGCAGTAGCGCGGGGGTCGCAGGAGGCACCGTGCTCACCGCGTTCGCCCGGGCGTTCAAGACGCCCGACCTGCGCAAGAAGCTGCTCTTCACGCTCGGCATCATCGTGCTGTTCCGGCTCGGGTCCCACATCCCGGTACCCGGCGTGAGCTACAAGAACGTTCAGATCTGTGTCGACCAGGCAGGCAGCAGCAACGGGCTGTTCGGTCTCGTCAACATGTTCAGCGGCGGTGCGCTGCTGCAGATCACGATCTTTGCGCTCGGCATCATGCCGTACATCACGGCGAGCATCATTCTGCAGCTGCTGACCGTGGTCATCCCGAAGCTGGAGACCCTCAAGAAAGAGGGCCAGTCCGGCACGGCGAAGATCACTCAGTACACGCGCTATCTGACGGTCGCGCTCGCGATCCTGCAGGGCACGGGCCTCGTCGCCACCGCCCGCACCGGTGCCCTCTTCCAGGGCTGCCAGGTCGCCAGCCAGATCGTCCCCAACCGTTCGATCTTCACCACCGTCGTCATGGTCGTCACCATGACGGCCGGTACCTGTGTCGTCATGTGGCTCGGTGAGCTCATCACGGACCGCGGCATCGGCAACGGCATGTCGATCCTGATGTTCATCTCCATCGCCGCCGGCTTCATCGGCGCCCTCTGGCAGATCAAGCTCCAGGGCAAGATCGCCGACGGCTGGGTCGAGTTCGGCGTGGTCATGCTGGTCGGCCTCGCGATGGTGGGCCTGGTGGTCTTCGTCGAGCAGGCGCAGCGCCGGATCCCCGTCCAGTACGCGAAGCGCATGATCGGCCGCCGTGCCTACGGCGGTACCTCGACCTACATCCCGCTCAAGGTGAACCAGGCGGGCATCATCCCCGTCATCTTCGCCTCGTCGCTGCTGTACATCCCGGCACTGGTCGTGCAGTTCAGCGGTTCCACCGCCGGCTGGGCGACGTGGATCCAGAAGCACTTCGTCAAGGGCGACCACCCGTACTACATCGCCGTCTACTTCCTCCTGATCGTCTTCTTCGCGTTCTTCTACGTGGCGATCTCGTTCAACCCCGAGGAAGTTGCAGACAACATGAAGAAGTATGGTGGGTTCATCCCGGGTATCCGTGCCGGTCGACCCACCGCCGAGTACCTGAGCTACGTGCTCAACCGGATCACTTGGCCGGGGTCGCTGTACCTGGGTCTCATCGCTCTTGTGCCGACGATGGCGTTGGCGGGCTTCGGAGCGAACCAGAACTTCCCGTTCGGCGGGACGAGCATCCTGATCATCGTGGGTGTGGGTCTGGAAACCGTGAAGCAGATCGAGAGCCAGCTCCAGCAGCGTAATTACGAAGGGTTCCTCCGCTGATGCGTATCGTCCTCGTCGGACCGCCCGGTGCGGGCAAGGGAACGCAGGCCGCGTTCCTTGCCAAGAACCTGTCGATCCCGCACATCTCCACGGGCGACCTGTTCCGGGCCAACATCAGCCAGGGCACCGCGCTGGGCAAGCAGGCCAAGGCGTTCATGGACGCCGGCGACCTGGTGCCCGACGAGGTCACCATCGCCATGGCCAAGGACCGCATGGAGCAGCCGGACGCGCTGAACGGCTTCCTGCTCGACGGATTCCCGCGCAACGTGTCGCAGGCCGAGGCCCTCGACACGATGCTCACGGCCGCCGGGATGAAGCTGGACGCCGTCCTCGACCTGGAGGTCGAGGAGGACGAGGTGGTCAAGCGGATCGCCGGCCGCCGGATCTGCCGCAACGACTCGGCGCACGTCTTCCACGTGGCGTACGCCCAGCCGAAGACCGAGGGCGTCTGCGACAAGTGCGGCGGCGAGCTGTACCAGCGCGGGGACGACTCCGAGGCCACGGTCCGCAACCGGCTGGAGGTCTACCACACGCAGACCGAGCCGATCATCGACTACTACAAGGGCCAGGGCCTGCTCGTGACCATCCCGGCCCTCGGTGAGGTCGCGGACGTGACGAAGCGCGCGATGGACGCACTGAACAAGTAGTCACCCTTTGCTGTGCGGGTACGGCCGCGGTGTCCCCTGGGCATCGCGGCCGTACTGTTGAGAAGACTCGTACCGAGGCTGGAAGGCGTTTTTCATGGTCCAGATCAAGACCCCCGAGCAGATCGCGAAGATGCGCGAGGCAGGGCTGGTCGTCGCCGCGATCCATGCGGCGACCCGTGAGGCGGCCGTGCCGGGCGCCACGACGCGGGATCTGGACATGGTGGCCCGCAAGGTGATCGCGGATGCCGGTGCCAAGTCGAACTTCCTCGGCTACGGCGGCTTCCCCGCGACCATCTGCACCTCGGTGAACGAGGTCGTGGTCCACGGCATCCCGGACGACAAGACGGTCCTCAAGGACGGGGACATCATCTCGATCGACGCCGGCGCGATCGTCGACGGCTGGCACGGGGACGCGGCGTACACCGCCTTCGTGGGCACGGGGCACGCCCCTGAGCTCGTGGAGCTCTCCCGGGTGACCGAGGAGTCCATGTGGGCCGGTATCGCCGCCATGAAGCTCGGCAACAGGCTCGTGGACATCTCGAAGGCGATCGAGACCTACATCAAGCGCCAGCCGCGTCCGTCCACCGGTGAGCACAGCCTCGGCAAGTTCGGGATCATCGAGGACTACGGCGGCCACGGCATCGGGTCCGAGATGCACATGGACCCCCACCTGCTGAACTACGTCTCGCGCAAGCGGGGCAAGGGGATCAAGCTCGTACCGGGCCTCTGCCTGGCCATCGAGCCCATGGTCTCCCTGGGCACTGCCCAGACCGAGGTCCTGGCGGACGACTGGACGGTCATCACCACGGACGGCACGTGGTCCTCCCACTGGGAGCACTCCATCGCGCTGACCGAGGCCGGCCCCATCGTGCTGACCAGCCCGGACTGCGGCAAGGCCAAGCTGGCGGAGTACGGGGTCACCACGGCCCCGGACCCCCTCGGTTAATGATCTACACTCTGGGGCAAACTTTCCGGATTCGTCTTTCTGGGAGCCCTGACGTAGACTGACTCGTCGGCTCTCGTGCATATCCATGCCTGCATGGCGCGCGGAGCTGATCAAGGTAGCCGATTCGAAGGGCGAAGCGTGGCCAAGAAGCAAGGTGCCATCGAAATCGAGGGCACCGTGATCGAGTCCCTCCCGAACGCGATGTTCAAGGTGGAACTGCAGAACGGTCACAAGGTCCTCGCGCACATCAGCGGCAAGATGCGCATGCACTACATCCGCATCCTCCCGGATGACCGGGTCGTCGTGGAGCTGTCTCCGTACGACCTGACGCGTGGCCGGATCGTCTACCGATACAAGTAGATCTTGTCCTCACTCCTGCCTGGGCATCCGTCCCGGTGCGGGTGGTGGCACTGACCCGGAGAACCTCACCAACATGAAGGTCAAGCCGAGCGTCAAGAAGATCTGCGACAAGTGCAAGGTGATCCGCCGTCACGGTCGGGTCATGGTCATCTGCGACAACCTGCGCCACAAGCAGCGCCAGGGCTGACGCACGCCGACCGACCTGCCTTCCGCAGTTCTTCGCGCGACGTAAGAAAACGTACATACGCAGAACCCGCCCAGCCCTGAGAGGGGCCGGCGGTACCTCCGGCGGGGGCCGGGGACCCGGACGTACCATCACCCATTTCGGGTGGTCGGCGGTCGGGAGTGGTTCTGCGGAAGACCCCCGAACACACAGGAGCCATTTGTGGCACGCGTTTCCGGTGTTGACATCCCGCGCGAAAAGCGTGTGGAGATCGCACTCACCTACGTCTTCGGTATCGGGCGCACCCGGTCCAAGGAGATCCTCGCCTCCACCGGCGTGAACCCGAACACCCGCGTTCGTGACCTGGCCGAAGAGGACCTCGTCAAGATCCGCGAGTACGTGGACGCCAACCTCCGTACCGAGGGTGACCTCCGCCGCGAGATCCAGGGCGACATTCGCCGCAAGATCGAGATCCAGTGCTACCAGGGCATCCGCCACCGTCGTGGCCTGCCGGTGCACGGTCAGCGCACCAGCACGAACGCGCGTACCCGCAAGGGCCCGCGTCGCGCGATCGCCGGTAAGAAGAAGCCGGGCAAGAAGTAGTCCTGTTCAGCGGTCTTGCGCTGTAGGACCGACCACCTCCCGTAGGAGATTTAGATGCCCCCCAAGGGTCGTCAGGGCGCTGCCAAGAAGGTGCGCCGCAAGGAAAAGAAGAACGTCGCTCACGGGCACGCCCACATCAAGAGCACGTTCAACAACACCATCGTCTCGATCACGGACCCCTCGGGCAACGTGATCTCCTGGGCCTCCGCCGGCCACGTCGGCTTCAAGGGCTCGCGCAAGTCCACCCCCTTCGCCGCGCAGATGGCCGCCGAGTCGGCCGCCCGCCGCGCGCAGGAGCACGGCATGCGCAAGGTCGACGTCTTCGTCAAGGGTCCCGGCTCCGGCCGTGAGACCGCGATCCGCTCCCTCCAGGCCACCGGCCTCGAGGTCGGCTCGATCCAGGACGTCACCCCCACCCCGCACAACGGCTGCCGCCCGCCGAAGCGCCGCCGCGTCTGACGCAGCGGACGCACCTGTGCGTTCTTGAGTGTCCGGGCGGTACGACCCCTTCGGGGGCCGTGCCGCCCGTACCCTTGCAGTAGCCGTACCCCGGTACGGCGTCCCGTCGGGCGTCAAATAGTGGGCGTCCACGAATGAAGGAACACAGACATGCTTATCGCTCAGCGTCCTTCGCTGACCGAAGAGGTCGTCGACGAGTACCGCTCGCGGTTCGTGATCGAGCCGCTGGAGCCGGGCTTCGGCTACACCCTCGGCAACTCCCTGCGCCGTACGCTCCTGTCCTCGATCCCGGGTGCCGCTGTCACCAGCATCCGCGTGGACGGCGTCCTGCACGAGTTCACCACCGTGCCGGGCGTCAAGGAAGACGTCACCGACATCATCCTCAACATCAAGCAGCTGGTCGTCTCCTCGGAGCACGACGAGCCGGTCGTGATGTACCTGCGCAAGCAGGGCCCCGGCCTGGTCACCGCCGCTGACATCGCGCCCCCGGCCGGTGTCGAGGTGCACAACCCGGACCTGGTCCTCGCCACGCTCAACGGCAAGGGCAAGCTGGAGATGGAGCTGACCGTCGAGCGCGGCCGCGGCTACGTCTCCGCCGTCCAGAACAAGCAGCTGGGCCAGGAGATCGGCCGCATCCCGATCGACTCCATCTACAGCCCGGTCCTCAAGGTCACCTACAAGGTCGAGGCGACCCGAGTCGAGCAGCGCACCGACTTCGACAAGCTGATCGTCGACGTCGAGACCAAGCAGGCCATGCGCCCGCGCGACGCCATGGCGTCCGCCGGCAAGACCCTGGTCGAGCTGTTCGGTCTGGCGCGCGAGCTCAACATCGACGCCGAGGGCATCGACATGGGCCCGTCCCCGACGGACGCCGCCCTGGCCGCCGACCTGGCGCTGCCGATCGAGGAGCTCGAGCTCACCGTTCGGTCGTACAACTGCCTCAAGCGCGAGGGCATCCACTCCGTGGGTGAGCTCGTCGCCCGCTCCGAGGCCGACCTGCTCGACATCCGCAACTTCGGTGCGAAGTCGATCGACGAGGTCAAGGCGAAGCTGGCCGGCATGGGCCTGGCCCTCAAGGACAGCCCGCCCGGATTCGACCCGACCGCCGCCGCCGACGCCTTCGGCGCCGACGACGACGCGGACGCCGGTTTCGTCGAGACCGAGCAGTACTGAGAAAGCTTGTGGGGGGCTCGCGCCCCCCACACCCCCTCTCGCGACCGCCTGAGGGAACTGACACCGGTACCTGACACGGCCGGTGCAGATATGAAGGAGTAACACCATGCCGCGTCCCGCAAAGGGTGCCCGCCTGGGCGGCTCGGCCGCGCACGAGAAGCACCTCCTCGCGAACCTCGCGAAGGCGCTCTTCGAGCACGGCCGCATCACCACCACCGAGGCCAAGGCCCGTCGCCTGCGTCCCTACGCCGAGCGTCTGGTCACCAAGGCCAAGAAGGGCGACATCCACAACCGTCGCCTGGTGCTGCAGACGATCACGGACAAGAGCATCGTGCACACGCTGTTCACCGAGATCGCCCCGCGCTACGAGAACCGCCCCGGTGGTTACACGCGCATCACCAAGATCGGCAACCGTCGTGGCGACAACGCCCCGATGGCGGTCATCGAGCTGGTCGAGGCCCTGACGGTCGCCCAGCAGGCCACTGGTGAGGCCGAGGCCGCCACCAAGCGCGCGGTGAAGGAGGCGGAGGCCGCCGAGGCTCCCGCCGCCGAGGAGACCAAGGAGGCCTGATCCCCTCCGGGATCACGCTGAACGGCTCTGAACGGGCCCGCCCCCTCCGGGGCGGGCCCGTTCTGCTTTTTTCGACGTACGAGAGCTTCTGAGAGGATCGGTCACGTGAGTGACGAGGTGGAGCCCGGGCAGGTCCGGGTGCGGCTGGACCTGTCGTACGACGGCAAGGACTTCTCCGGCTGGGCGAAGCAGCGCGTGCTGCGGACCGTGCAGGGCGAGCTGGAGAGCGCGCTGCAGACCGTGATGCGGCTGAAGGAGCCCGTCGAGCTGACCGTCGCCGGGCGCACCGACGCCGGTGTGCACGCCCGGGGGCAGGTCGCGCAGTTCGACCTGGCCGAAGAGGTGTGGGCCGAGCACCACGACAAGCTGCTGCGCCGCCTCGCCGGGCGGCTGCCGCACGACGTACGGGTGTGGAAGGTCGCCGAGGCCCCCGAGGGCTTCAACGCGCGCTTCTCGGCCATCTGGCGCCGCTACGCCTACCGGGTGGGCGACCACCAGGGCGGGGTCGACCCGCTGCGCCGCGGGCACGTGCTGTGGCACCAGTGGCCCCTCGACGTCGACGCCATGAACGAGGCCGCGGCCCCGCTGCTCGGCGAGCACGACTTCGCCGCGTACTGCAAGAAGCGCGAGGGCGCCACGACCATCCGTACGCTCCAGCAGCTCAGCTGGGAGCGGGGCGAGGACGGCATCGTCACCGCGACCGTGCGCGCCGACGCCTTCTGCCACAACATGGTCCGCTCGCTGGTGGGCGCCCTGCTGCACGTCGGCGACGGGCACCGGCCCACCGACTGGCCCGGCAAGGTGCTCGCCGCGGCCGTACGGGACTCCTCGGTGCACGTGGTCAAGCCGCACGGGCTCACCCTGGAGGAGGTCGGCTATCCGGCCGACGAGCTGCTGGCCGCCCGCAGCAAGGAGGCCCGGAACATGCGGACCCTGCCGGGCGCCGGCTGCTGCTAATCCGTTTGGGCGGATCGCGGCCGGACCGGGACAATGCGCGGCATGGGACATCTCGAAGCCAGCCACCTGGAGTACTACCTTCCCGACGGGCGGGTCCTGCTCCCCGACGTCTCCTTCCGGGTGGGGGAGGGGTCGGTGGCGGCTCTGGTGGGAGCGAACGGCGCCGGCAAGACCACCCTGCTCAAGCTGATCTCCGGCGAGCTCCAGCCGCACGGCGGCGGGGTCACCATCAGCGGCGGGCTCGGGGTGATGTCGCAGTTCGTGGGCTCCGTACGGGACGAGACGACCGTCCGGGACCTGCTGGTCTCCGTGGCCCAGCCGCGGATCCGTGAGGCCGCCAAGGCCGTGGACCGGGCCGAGCAGCTGATCCTCACGGTCGACGACGAGGCCGCGCAGATGGCGTACGCGCAGGCGCTCAGCGACTGGGCCGACGTGCAGGGCTACGAGGCGGAGACCCTGTGGGACGTCTGCACCATGGCCGCGCTGGCCATCCCGTACGACTCCGCGCAGTTCCGCGAGGTGCGCACGCTCTCGGGCGGTGAGCAGAAGCGGCTCGTGCTGGAGGCGCTGCTGCGCGGGCCCGACGAGGTGCTGCTGCTCGACGAGCCGGACAACTACCTCGACGTCCCGGGCAAGCGGTGGCTGGAGGAGCAGCTGCGGGCCACCCGCAAGACCGTGCTGTTCGTCAGCCACGACCGGGAGCTGCTCACCCAGGCCGCGGAGCGGATCATCAGCCTGGAGGCCAGCCCCACGGGCAGCGACGTGTGGGTGCACGGCTCCGGCTTCGCGACGTACCACGAGGCCCGCAAGGAGCGCTTCGCGCGCTTCGAGGAGCTCAAGCGGCGCTGGGACGAGGAGCACGCCCGGCTGAAGGCCCTGGTGCTGCGGCTGCGCAACCAGGCCGCCTCCAGCCCCGACATGGCCTCGCGCTACCGGGCGATGCAGACCCGCTTCCAGAAGTTCGAGGAGGCCGGCCCGCCGCCGGAGCCGCCGCGCGAGCAGGACATCAAGATGCGGCTCAAGGGCGGCCGGACCGGCGTGCGGGCGCTGACCGTGGAGAACCTGGAGCTCACGGGGCTGATGAAGCCCTTCTCCCTGGAGGTCTTCTACGGGGAGCGGGTCGCGGTGCTCGGCTCGAACGGCTCGGGCAAGTCGCACTTCCTGCGGCTGCTGGCCGGCGAGGACGTCAAGCACACGGGCGACTGGAAGCTGGGCGCACGGGTGGTTCCCGGCCACTTCGCGCAGACGCACGCGCACCCGGAGCTCTTCGGCCGCACCCTCGTCGACATCCTGTGGACGGAGGCGGCCAAGCCGCTGGGCCAGGCGATGGGGGCCCTGCGCCGCTACGAGCTGGAGCGGCAGGGCGAGCAGCCCTTCGAGAAGCTCTCGGGCGGCCAGCAGGCGCGTTTCCAGATCCTGCTGCTGGAGCTGGCGGGCACCACGGCGCTGCTGCTGGACGAGCCCACGGACAACCTGGACCTGGAGTCCGCGGAGGCGCTGCAGGACGGCCTGGAGTCCTACGACGGCACTGTGCTGTGCGTCACGCACGACCGCTGGTTCGCCCGCACATTCGACCGGTACCTGGTGTTCGGTTCGGACGGTGTGGTGCGGGAGACTCAGGAACCCGTCTGGGACGAACGTAGAGTCGAACGCAAGCGCTAGGGGGAGACCGCCCCCTCGGTCGGAGTGAGGGGGAGGCGTTGTGGGCCTGCGGCCTGGCATCTGGCTCATGAAGTGGGAGAACCACAGCTCCGGGAACCGGCTGCTCGACTGGCTGCTGCGGCCCGCCTCCCGGCCCTGGCAGCTCCTGTCCCTCGCGGTGGTGCTGGGGATATGCGTCTCCACGAGCCTGCGGGAGAACTGGGGCTCGGACAACGCCTTCGTGGTCAAGGCCGCGCAGACGCTGCTGGCCGGCGGGTCCCCGTACGAGGACAAGCGCTTCCTGTACCTGCCCAGCGCGGTCCTGATGGCCGTTCCGGAGGCGCTGCTGCCGACGACGGTGCTGCGGTGGAGCCTGCCGGTCGCGATGTCCGGGCTGCTGGGCATCGGCTGGCTGGCGGCGCTGCGGCTGTTCTCGGTGCCGCTGCGCTCGCGCTTCGCGGTCGTCGGCTTCCCGGTGCTGGCCCTGGCCTACAAGCCGTACGTGAACCTCGTGCTGATCGGGAACTGGACGGCGATCTCGGCGGCCGCGCTGCCGGTGGCGCTGCTGCTCGCGCACCGGCGGCACTGGGGGGCGGCCGGTCTGGTGGTCGGGCTGGCCATCGCCTGCAAGCCGATGCTGGTGCCGGTCGGGCTGCTGTTCGTGATCGCGCGGCGGTGGCGGGGGCTGGCGGTGGCCGTGCTGGTGCCGCTGGGGCTCTCGCTGGCGGGCGCGCTGCTGATGCCGAGCCCGTCGCTGTTCTTCACCAAGACCCTGCCGTTCCTGCTCCAGGGGCAGGACGCGTACGCCCTGCCGTGGGACGCCTCGCCGATCGCGGTGCTGCCCCGGCTGGGGGTGCCGGAGCCGGTGGCGGTGCTGGTGGCCTTCGCGGGGGCCGGTGCGGGGCTGTGGGCGGCCTGGACCCGGTGGCGGCGCACGGCGGAGGAGGTGGACGGGGGCGAGCTGCGGCTCGTGGAGACGGCCTGCATGGTGATGCTCGCCGCATTCCTGGTCTCCCGGCCGTCCTTCGACCACTACCTGCTGGTGGTGCTCCCGCTGCTGCTGGCGTCGGCCGTGCGGCCGGGCTCGATGCCCCGCTCGCCCTGGTTCTGGCTGGCGTTGACGCCCCAGGTGGCCCTCATCCCGTGGCCCTCGGAGCTGGCCGCCAAGCGGCGCGCCTTCAAGGACTGCGCCACCCTGTGCGGGCTCGCGATTCTGCTGGCGCGTCGTGCGCTGCGCTCCGGGCGGGTTACTCTGGGGCCTGTAACAACTGCGGGGTCCCCACCCAGGACCGAACCGGAGTGCGCCGCGACGCCAGCAGAATCGGCATCGCGGACCGCGTTTTGACCCGTACGGGTCTGCTTGGGTATCCTGCTGGTTTGTTATGCGTATTGGCTTGCTCATTCTCACGTGAAAGGGCCTTACGCCGGTCCACCGGACCGATGACCAGCAGTTCACGCGGGTGCGTCCCCGCTGTGAACGAGGGCTGTCGTGATCGTCCGTGGTGACCCTGTCAGGACCTTCCCGTGGGGCTTGCGCCCTTGGGATACCACCACTGAAGAAGCGAAGGCATACGCGTGCGTACGTTCAGCCCCAAGCCCGGCGACATCTCGCGCCAGTGGCTCGTCATCGACGCCCAGGACGTTGTCCTCGGCCGTCTGGCGACCCAGGCCGCTGCCCTCCTGCGGGGCAAGCACAAGCCGACCTACGCCCCCCACATGGACATGGGCGACTTCGTCATCATCGTCAACGCCGACAAGGTTCACCTGTCCGGCAACAAGGCGTCCCAGAAGATGGCGTACCGCCACTCCGGCTTCCCGGGTGGTCTGCGTTCGGTGCGTTACGACGACCTCCTGGCGAACAACCCGGAGAAGGCCGTCGAGAAGGCCGTCAAGGGCATGCTCCCCAAGAACACCCTGGGCCGTCAGATGCTCTCGAAGCTGAAGGTCTACTCGGGCGACCAGCACCCCCACGCTGCCCAGCAGCCGGTGCCGTTCGAGATCACCCAGGTCGCGCAGTAGTTCCGGCCACCCCCTAAGACGTAGAAAATTCTGAGGAGCATCGTGGCCGAGACCACCGCCGAGACGACCCCCGTCGACGAGTTCGAGGGCAACGTCGAGGAGTACACCAGCGAGTCCGAGGCCGTAGTCGAGGGCGACTACACCTCCGAGTCCCTTGCCGGTCGCTTCGGCGACCCCCAGCCGGCCGCCGGCCTGGGCCGTCGCAAGAACGCCATCGCCCGCGTCCGGATCGTTCCGGGCACCGGCAAGTGGAAGATCAACGGTCGCACCCTTGAGGACTACTTCCCCAACAAGGTGCACCAGCAGGAAGTCAACGAGCCGTTCAAGCTCCTCGAGCTGGACAACCGCTACGACATCATCGCCCGCATCGCGGGTGGCGGCGTCTCCGGCCAGGCCGGCGCCCTGCGCCTCGGTGTGGCCCGCGCGCTGAACGAGGCGGACGTGGACAACAACCGCCCGGCGCTGAAGAAGGCCGGCTTCCTTTCCCGCGACGACCGTGCGGTCGAGCGCAAGAAGGCCGGTCTCAAGAAGGCCCGTAAGGCTCCGCAGTACAGCAAGCGTTAATCTGCGCCTGCTGTTCTGCAACGAAACCGCCCCGGCAGCACTCTCCGTGCTGTCGGGGCGGTTCGTTTACCGCCACAAGCGGCAAATACCTGTCACATGCGGTCACAAAGCGATGCAGAAACTCGGGAGGACAACAGTGGGACGACTCTTCGGGACGGACGGTGTACGCGGCGTTGCCAACGCGGATCTGACGGCGGAGCTCGCGCTCGGCCTCTCCGTGGCGGCTGCCCACGTACTGGGTGAGGCGGGTACCTTCGCGGGCCACCGGCCGACGGCCGTGGTCGGCCGGGATCCCCGGGCCTCGGGCGAATTCCTCGAGGCGGCCGTCGTGGCCGGCCTCGCGAGCGCGGGCGTGGACGTCCTGCGCGTCGGTGTGCTGCCCACCCCGGCGGTGGCGTATCTCACCGGTGCGCTGGGTGCCGACCTCGGCGTGATGCTCTCCGCCAGCCACAACGCCATGCCGGACAACGGCATCAAGTTCTTCGCGCGCGGCGGCCACAAGCTCGCCGACGAGCTGGAGGACCGCATCGAGTCCGTCTACGAGGAGCACCGCACGGGCGCGCCCTGGGACCGGCCCACCGGCTCCGGCGTCGGACGCATCTCGGACTACACCGAGGGCTTCGAGAAGTACGTCGCCCACCTGATCGGGGTGCTCCCCAACCGCCTCGACGGCCTGAAGATCGTCCTGGACGAGGCGCACGGTGCGGCCGCGTACGTATCGCCCGAGGCCTTCGCCCGGGCCGGCGCGGAGATCGTCACGATCGGCGCCGAGCCCGACGGCCTGAACATCAACGACGGCTGCGGCTCCACCCACCTCGGCCTGCTCAAGGCGGCCGTCGTCGAGCACGGCGCCGACTTCGGCATCGCGCACGACGGTGACGCCGACCGCTGCCTGGCCGTGGACGGCACCGGCGCGGAGGTCGACGGCGACCAGATCCTCGCCGTGCTGGCGCTGGCCATGCGCGAGGCCGGGCAGCTGCGCGGGAACACCGTGGTCGGCACCGTCATGTCCAACCTGGGCTTCAAGCTGGCCATGGAGGCCGAGGGCATCCAGGTCGTGCAGACCGGCGTCGGCGACCGGTACGTCCTGGAGTCGATGAAGGAGCACGGCTACGCGCTGGGCGGCGAGCAGTCCGGCCACGTGATCATCCTCGACCACGCGACGACCGGCGACGGCACGCTGACCGGCCTGCTGCTGGCGGCGCGGGTCGCGGCCACCGGCCGGTCCCTGGCCGAGCTGGCCGGAGTCATGCAGCGGCTGCCGCAGGTGCTGATCAACGTTCCCGACGTGGACAAGTCCCGCGTCGCGACCTCCGGCGAGCTGGCCGCGGCCGTGGCCGACGCCGAGCGCGAGCTGGGCGCCACCGGACGGGTACTGCTCCGTCCGTCGGGTACGGAGCCGCTCGTACGGGTGATGGTGGAGGCCGCCGACATCGAGCAGGCCCGCTCGGTCGCCGGCCGGCTCGCGGACGCCGTGAAGTCGGCGCTCGGCTAGGGCCTAGATGTATTGCCCCGGGAGGTTGTGGACGGGTGACCGAGATCTCCGCTGAGGCTTCTTGAACGGGTGAGGGCCTTCCGGGTTCGGTGTGGATTGCGACATCACCACCGAACGACAGAAGGCCCTCATGCCCCACCGTAATGCACCCCTGACCGAGACCGGCCGCCTGCGCCTGGCCCGCTGCGTGGTCGAGGACGGCTGGCCGCTTCGGCGGGCCGCCGAGCGATTCCGGGTCTCGCCGACCACGGCCCAGCGGTGGGCCGACCGCTATCGCGCTCATGGCGAA
>NZ_JBHXNP010000054.1:0-59864 GCF_042719495.1 Streptomyces sp. NPDC058525 | reverse complement strand
GGCTTGTCGATGTCGAGGGTGGGGGTGTTGTGGTCCTCGGTCGCGATGGTGAGGTCGAGGCGTCGGACCTTGCGGCCGGCCTGACGCAGACCCTCGAAGGCCTGCGGGCTGGTCACCTCGTGCAGCAGGTGCAGATCGATGAAGAGGAGATCGGGCTCGCCCTCCGCGCGCCGGACGACATGATCGTCCCAGACCTTCTCCGCGAGTGTCCTACCCATCGCATTCCCTCCGGCCGACGAAGATCCGTGTCATACCGGCCGACGCTAGAAGGCGATCTCCCCGCCCCGTCCTTGATCGGTCCTCATGACGGGACGCACGACGGGACGCACGAGGGAGGACGAGAGGCTCCGGAGAGCCCGCACGGGCCGGACCGCCGCAGAGGCGGGCGGCCCGGCCCGCGCCGGGCAAGGGCCGCTAGGCCAGCAGCCGGCCCATCCACTCCTCGATCCCCGCCACCGTGCGCGGCAGCGCCCCCGACATCAGGCGCGCCCCGTCCGCCGTGATGACCAGGTCGTCCTCGATGCGCACCCCGATCCCGCGCAGCTCGGGCGGCAGGGTCTCGTCGTCCGGCTGGAGGTACAGGCCCGGTTCCACCGTGAGGACCTGGCCCTCCTCCAGGACCCCGCCCAGGTACGTCTCCGCCCGCGCCTTCGCGCAGTCGTGGACGTCCAGCCCCAGCATGTGCCCGCTGCTGCACAGCGTGTACCGCCGGTGCAGGTCGCCCCGCGCGTCCTTCAGGACCCCCCACTCCGCCAGGCCCTCCGCGATCACCCGCATCCCGGCCCGGTGGAAGTCCCCGAAGCTCGCCCCGGGGCGCAGCGCGGCCATGCCCGCCTCCTGCGCGGCCAGGACGAGTTCGTACACCTGCCGCTGGACGGAGGTGAAACGGCCCGACAGCGGCAGGGTGCGGGTGATGTCCGCCGTGTACAGGGTGTCCGTCTCCACGCCCGCGTCCAGGAGCAGCAGTTCGTTCCCGTCGAGCCGGCCGTCGTTGCGGATCCAGTGCAGCGTGCACGCGTGCGCGCCCGCCGCCGCGATCGTCTCGTAGCCGGTGCCGTTGCCCTCCGCGCGGGCGCGCAGGTTGAACACCCCCTCGATCCACCGCTCCCCGCGCGGGTGGGCCAGGGCCCGCGGCAGTGCCCGTACGACGTCCTCGAAGCCCGCCGTGGTGTGGTCGACCGCCAGCTGGAGCTGTTCGACCTCCCACGCGTCCTTGACCAGCCGCAACTCCGCGAGGGCGGCGGCCAGTTCGGGGTCGGTGGACGCGTCGCGGCCGGCCGGGCGGCCCAGCAGGTCCAGGTGTGCGCAGCGGATGCCGGTGAGGCGTTCCGCCTCCGCCAGGTCGGGGCGGCGGCCCACCCAGAACTCCCCGTACCGGCGGTCGCGGAAGAACTCCTCGTTCCCGTCCGCCCGCGGCGAGCGCGGCCGCAGGTACAGCACGGCCTCGTGCGCGTGCGGCCCGGAGGGCTCCAGCACCAGGACGTGGCCCGCCTGGTCCTCGCCCGTCAGGCCCGTCAGCCAGGCGTACGCGCTGTGCGGGCGGAAGCGGTAGTCGCAGTCGTTGGAGCGGACCTTCAGCCCGCCGGCCGGGATGACCAGCCGCTCGCCCGGAAAGCGGGCCGAGAGGCGGGCCCGGCGGGCCGGGGTGACGGCGTGGCCGGGGACGCGGTCGGTCCCGGACAGCGGGGAAGCGGACCATCCGTCCGCCATGAAGCGGGACAGCTCCGGGGATACCGGCAGGTCGTGGCTGCCTGTGTGGAGGCGGGGCGGAGTGTCGGTCACGGGGGCTCCCTCAAGAAGGTGCGAACTGGTGGTCGCACAGGTCTTGTCAGTGCAATTTCACATTACTATGTTACAGCTCACACCGCGGCACGTTAATCCCCGTCAAACGCCGTGTGACGCAGGGCCGTTCACCGCACCACCCCCCACCTCAGCCTCTCCCACCAGGAGTTCTCGGTGTCCATGCACAGAGCTGTGCGCTCGTCCCTCCTCGCCTCCGCCGTCGCCGTGACCCTCCTCGCCTCCGCCGGGCAGGCCACCACACAGGCCGCGGAGGCCCCCGTCCCGGCCACCTTCGCCGGCGCCCAGGCGAACCAGGCGAACCAGGTGAACCAGACGACCCAGGGAACCCAGGGGACCCAGGCCGCCCCGGCACCCGCGGCGAACCCCTTCGACGAGGTCGACCACCTCGCCAACGCGACCGAGATGACCCCCGCCCCCGCCCCGGCCCCCGGCGGGCAGGCCATCACCGGGCAGGTACCCGGCGCGGCCACGGCCGCCGCCGCGCCCGCCGAGCGCACGGAGAAGAGCCGCACGGCGGCCGCCCAGGCGGCCCCCGTCGCCCGCGGAGTCGCGGCGGGCGTGCCCTGCACCCTTGACGGGATCACCGGCCTCACCCCGGAGCAGTTCGCCGACTTCCTCGCCGACCAGGCCGTCCTCGCCGACGGCTGTCTGCGCGGCCTGATCTGGACCTGGGACGCCCGGCTGGCCCCGGTGATGTCCGATGCGCACGTCCAGGCCGTCTCGCGCCGGATATCCGCCCTGGCCGCCGCCCACGACGGCCGCAACTCCTCCCACCTGGAGGAGATGTTCACCTACCTGCACGCGGTCGCCTACCACGACTACTCGCGCTCCGAGATCGACGTCACCGACGCGCCCACCGTGGGCGCCATGCGCCAGGCCATCGCCGACTTCGGCAACGCTGCCCGCACCTTCGAGGTGACCGCCTCCAACGCCCGCACCCTGCGCGAGGCCCTCTACGCGGCCAGCGCGCCCGGCCTGCGCCAGCACCAGCTCGGCCTCATCACCAGGGTCCTGGCCACCATGGACCCGGCCCACCCGGCCACCCACCTCGACGCCGGCTGGGCGGGCGCCGCCCTCGCCGCCCTCTCCGTCAACTACCTCGGCGTCTACCCGGGCAACCAGGACACCGCCTTCCATGCCGCCGTGGCGGGCGACGCCTCCTACCGCGCCGCCTTCAAGGCCTTCGCGGGCCACACCCACCTCAAGGGCACCGGCAACGCCTGGGTGGCGCGCGACGCCCTCAGCGAGTACGCCCGGTTCGGCCAGGTCGAGGGTCTGCGCGGGCAGGTCGTCGCCGACCTCGGCGCGATGCTGGAGCCGGTGAAGACCGGGCTCGGCACCGAGCCGTGGGCCAAGGTCGTGTCCTGGCTCAACTTCTACGAGGCGTGCAAGCCGTACGGGGTGTGCAAGGAGGACATCGAGAAGCAGATCTTCCCGAACACCTTCGTCTACGACAACGGCGCCATCAAGGTCCGCACCGGCCTCGACCGGGCCACCGTCGACCAGCTCTACTACGCGAGCAAGCAGGTCAAGTCCCAGTTCCACCGCGTGCTCGGCACCGACCAGCCGCTGGCCGGCGACCCCAACACCACGCTGAACATCGTGCTGTACGGCTCCCGCGCCGACTACGAGAACTACCACCCGATCCTGACGGGCTACGACACCAACAACGGCGGCATCTACATCGAGAACGGCGCCACCTTCTACACCTACCAGCGCCGCGTCCCCCAGGACTCCTCCCTCACCCTCGAGGAGCTCTTCCGCCACGAGTACACCCACTACCTCAACGGCCGCTTCGCCGTCCCCGGCTTCTTCGGCGAAGGCCCCTGGTACGAGGGCGACCGTACGACCGCCATGGACGAGGGCACGGCCGAGTTCTTCGACGGCGCCACCCGCGACAACGGCATCGCCGTCCGCAAGTCCCTGGTCAAGAGCATCATCAGCGACACCGCGAACGGCGGTCCGCGGATGACCGTCGAGCAGCTGCTGAACGCCACCTACGAGGGCGACGGCTTCCGCTTCTACAGCTACGCGGGCACGTTCTTCGAGTTCCTGTGGACCGAGAAGCCCTCGCTGCTGCGCGAGATGTACACCCACCTGCGGGCCAACGACGTGGCGGCGTACGACGAGTGGCGCCACCGGCTGGGCGCCGACACCTACCTCCAGCGCGACTACGACCGCTTCCTGAACGCGCAGATCGCCAAGGTGGGCCAGCTCTTCGTCCCCAACACCTCCTTCACCCCCAACGACCAGCTGCGCGACGCGGCGCTGGCCTCGGTGAAGTCCTCGTTCGCCACGGCCACGTACAACACCCCGGACTGCGTGGAGAACGGCGACCCCGGCAAGCGCCGCTTCACCTGCACCGGGCGGATCACCGCGAACCTGAAGAACTGGCGCAGCGAGGACCAGAACTTCAAGGACATGTCGGAGACGGTCGACTACTTCATCCTCGACCGGGCCGGCGCGGCCTCCAACAACCTGGCCGACATGAACTGCTCCTTCGGCCCGGTGGAGATCTGGTCGAACAAGACGGCGGGGACGTCGGGTTACAGCTGCGAGGGCCCGCTCCGCAGCTGATCCGTACCGGGCCGGCCCCCTCGTGGGGCCGGTCTGGGCAGCCACTAAAGAATGTGACATATTACTGTCGTGCTCAAGAGACACTCCCTGGACGCCGTCATCATCGGCGCCGGCGTCGTCGGGGCGGCGTGCGCGTACTACGCGGCCCGCGCCGGACTCTCCGTGGCCGTGGTCGACCGCGGCCCGGTCGCGGGCGGCACGACGGGCGCCGGCGAAGGCAACCTGCTCGTCTCCGACAAGGAGCCGGGCCCCGAGCTCGACCTCGCCCTGCTGTCCGCCGGGCTCTGGCGCGAACTGGCGGCCGTCCTTCCGCGGGAGATCGAGTACGAGGCCAAGGGCGGGCTCGTCGTCGCCCCGGACCAGGCTTCGCTCGACGCCCTGCGGACCTTCGCCGAAGGCCAGCGCAAGGCCGGGGTCGACCCGGTCGAGGCGGACCCCGACGACCTGCGCGACCTGGAACCCCATCTGGCACGAGGCCTCGCGGGAGGATTCCTCTACCCGCAGGACGCCCAGGTGCAGCCCGCCCATGCCGCGGCCCGGCTGCTGGCCGCGTCGGGCGCCGAGGTCCACCTCGGCGAGGAGGTGACGGGCTTCGTGCGCTCCGGGGACACGGTCCGCGGGGTCCGCACCGCACGCCGCGAACTCCTGGCGCCCGCCGTGGTGAACGCGGCGGGCACCTGGGCCGGAGCCGTGGCCGAACTCGCGGGCGTGCACCTGCCCGTCCTGCCGCGGCGCGGCTTCGTCCTGGTGACCGAGCCGCTGCCGAGGGTGGTGCGGCACAAGGTCTACGCCGCCGACTACATCGCGGATGTCGCGAGCGGCTCCGCGGCCCTGCAGTCCTCGGCCGTGGTCGAGGGCACCCCGGCGGGCCCGGTCCTGATCGGGGCCACCCGCGAACGCGTCGGCTTCGACCGCACCCTGTCCACCGAGGCCCTGCGGCGCCTCGCCGCCCAGGCCGCGGCCCTGTTCCCCGTCCTGGCGGACGTGCGGGTCCTGCGCACCTACCACGGCTTCCGCCCCTACCTGCCGGACCACCTCCCGGCGATCGGCCCCGACCCGCGGCGGCCGGGCCTTCTCCACGCCTGTGGCCACGAGGGCGCGGGCATCGGCCTGGCCCCGGCGACGGCGCTCCTCATCACCTCAACCCTGACGTCCACCACCCCCGCCCTCCCCCTCACCCCTTTCACCCCCTCCCGCTTCCCATGACCACCCCAAACCTCAGCCCAGCCCCCCACCTCAACCGCCGGCGGGGCTCGGATGCCTGGGCTCTGCCCAGACCCGCGCCTCAATCGCCGGCGGGGCTGGGATGCCTGGGCTCTGTCCAGTCCCGCGCCTCAATCGCCGGCGGGGCTGGGATGCCTGGGCTCTGCTCAGTCCTGTGCCTCAATCGTTGGCGAGGCTCGGATGCTGGGCTGCGCCTCGTACCCCGTACCGCAATCGCTGGGGGGCCCGGTCGGGGTCGCGTGGGGTGGGGGTGGGGTGGGGTGTTGTCCGGGACGTAGAACGTGATTTGTTGGCGCGGCAGCAGGCGCCGCCCACGCAGCCCCGCACAAGGCGCCATAAATCATGAGTCCCGGACAACACCCCACCCCACCCCCGCCCCCCACTCGCAGCCCCTGACCAGGGACACCGCCCCGCCGCACCCCAGGCCAAGACACCACCACCCTGGCCCGACCCGCCCGCCCGCCAATCCCGCCAGCCCCACCCCCGAGGAGGATCCGATGCGCACCCCCCGCTCACTGGTCGGCGGCACCCCTTCGGCCACGTACTGCATCGACTTTGACGGCCGCGAGCTCCCCGCGCAGGCGGGCCAGTCCATCGCCGCCGTGCTGTGGTCCGCCGGGATCCTCGCCTGGCGCACCACCCGCGACGGCGGCGCCCCGCGCGGAGCCTTCTGCGGGATCGGCAGCTGCTACGACTGCCTCGTCACGGTCAACGGCCGCCCGAACCAACGCGCCTGCCTGGTCCCCGCCCGCGAGGGCGACACCGTCACCACCCAGGAAGGGACCGGCCATGCCGACCTCGCCATCTGACCCCGCCGGTCCCGCCCCCGCCGACCCAAGTCCCGCTGGTCCAGGCCCCGCCGCGCCAGACCCCGCGATGCCAAGCCCCGCCGGCCTAGGCTCCGTCGTGCCAGGCCGCCCCGCCGCGCCAAGCCCTGCCGGCCCAGGTCCCGCCGTGCCAGCCCCCGCCGCGCCAGACCCCGCGGTGCCAAGCCCCGCCGACCCAGGCCCTGCCGCGCCAAGCTCCGCCGGCCTAGGCCCCGCCGTGCAAGGCCGCCCCGCCGCGCCAAGCCCCGCCGCCCCAGGTCCCGCCGGCCCAAGCCCCGCCGCCCCAGGCCCCGCCGGCCCAAGCGCCGCAGGCCCAGGCGCCGCAGGCCCAGGCCCCGTCGACCTGGCCATCGTCGGTGCCGGCCCCGCCGGGCTCGCCGCGGCCGTTGCCGCCGCCGGGCTCGGGCTGCGGGTGGTCGTGCTCGACGCGGGGGAGCGGCCCGGTGGGCAGTTCTACCGGCAGCCCGCGGCCGGCCTCGGCGCCGCCCGTCCCGAGGCCCTGCACCACGCCTGGCCCGACTTCGCCACCCGCGAAGCCGCCCTGCGCGCCCACGAGTCGGCCGGCCGGATCACGTACCTCCCGCTCCACCACGTGTGGACGGTGGTCCCGGGCCGGGGCCGGGGCCGGGAGACACCCTGGACCCTGCATGCCATCGGCGGAGCCGACCTGGCCGTGACCGTCCACGCCGAGGCCGTGCTCCTCGCCACCGGCGCGTACGAACGCCAACTGCCCTTCCCCGGCTGGACCCTGCCCGGGGTCGTCGGGGCCGGCGGGGCCCAGGCCATGCTCAAGGCCGGGCTGGTCCTGCCCGGCAAGCGCGTGGTGGTGGCCGGGAGCGGCCCGCTGCTGCTCGCCGTGGCCGGGTCGCTCGCGGCCGCCGGAGCCGCCGTCCCCGCGGTCGTCGAGGCCGGCGCGTACACCGCGTACGCCGCCCGGACCCCGGCGCTGCTGCGCAACCCCGGCAAGCTCGCCGAGGCCGCGGTGCACGGCGCGGCCCTGGCGAGGCACCACGTCCGCCTGCTCACCCGGCACGCCGTCACCGAGGCCCACGGCACCGACCGCGTCGAGGCCGTCACCGTCGCCCGCCTCGACCGCGACTGGCGCCCGCTGCCCGGCACCGCCCGCCGGATCCCGTGCGACGCCCTCGCCGTGGGCCACGGCCTGGTGCCCCAGCTGGAACTCGCCACCGGCCTCGGCTGCGCAACCCGCCGCGGCCCCGACGGCACGGTCGCCCTGCACCTGGACGCCGAACAGCGGACCTCCGTCCCCGGCATCTGGTCGGCGGGCGAGACCGGCGGCATCGGCGGGGCCCGACTGGCCCTGGTGGAGGGCGAACTGGCCGCCCACTCCATCGCGCAGGCCCTGCGCCGCCGCCCCACCCGCACCCCGGCGGCGACAGCCGAAACACCCGCCACCCAATCCCCCCTGGCCACCGAATCCGCCCAATCCCCCCTGGCCACCCCATCCCCCCGACTCCTCCGCACCCGCGCCCGCCTCCGCGCCTTCGCCGACGCGATGGCCGCCGCCCACCGCCCGGGCCCCGGCTGGACGGACTGGCTCCGGGACGACGCCGTCGTCTGCCGCTGCGAGGAGGTGCCGGCCGGCCGGATCCGCGAGGCCGCCGGCGAACTCGGCGCGCGGGACGCCCGTACGGTCAAGCTCCTCACCCGCGCCGGCATGGGCTGGTGCCAGGGCCGGATGTGCGGCCCGGCCGTGGCCGCCCTCGCCGGCGAGGCCCCGGCCCCCGACCGGCGGCCGCTGTCCTGCCCGGTCCCGCTGCGCCTGCTCGCCGAACTTCCCCCGGACGCGGGCTGATCGGACCGCCCCGGCCCTTGTGGCCGACTCACACCCGCTAGTAAAATGTCACACACCACACTAGGGAGTCTCTTCATGACCGACGCGCCCAACCCCGCGCCCGCGCCCACCCCCGCGCCCCGCACGACCTCCGGCCCGGACACCCGCACCCGCCCCTGGCACGGAATCATGGTCGCCACCGCGCTCCCGCTGCGCGAGGACCTGAGCGTCGACTACGACGCCTACGCCGAACACGTCGCCTGGCTGATCGCGAGCGGCTGCGACGGTGTGGTCCCCAACGGCTCCCTCGGCGAGTACCAGACCCTCACCGACGAGGAGCGGGCCCGTGTCGTCCGTACCGCCGTCGAGGCCGCGGGCGAAGGCGCCCGCGTCATGCCCGGCGTCGCCGCCTACGGCAGCGCCGAAGCCCGCCGCTGGGCCGAGCAGGCCGCCGAGGCCGGGGCCGGCTCCGTACTCCTGCTGCCGCCCAACGCCTTCCGGGCCGACGAGCGGACGGTACGCGCCCACTACGCCGAGGTCGCCCGCGCCGGGCTGCCCGTCGTCGCGTACAACAACCCGTACGACACCAAGGTGGACCTGGTCCCCGCCCTGCTGGCCCGCCTGCACGCCGACGGATCCGTCGTCGCCGTCAAGGAGTTCAGCGGGGACGTGCGCCGCGCCTACGAGATCGCCGAACTCGCCCCCGGCCTCGACCTGCTGATCGGCGCAGACGACGTCCTCCTCGAACTCGCCCTCGCCGGCGCCGTCGGCTGGATCGCCGGCTACCCCAACGCCCTCCCGCAGTCCTGCGCCACCCTCTACCGCGCCGCCGTCGCCGGCGACCTCGACACCGCGCTCCCGCTCTACAAGTCCCTGCACTCGCTGCTGCGCTGGGACTCCAAGACCGAGTTCGTCCAGGCCATCAAGCTCTCCATGGACCTGGCGGGCCGCCCCGGCGGAGCCACCCGCCCGCCCCGCTTCCCGCTCACCGGCGACACCGAGGCCGCCGTCCGCGCCGCCACCGAGAAGGCCCTGGCCGAGGGCCTCAACTAGACAGATCGGGGAGACCCCATGCGCACGCGACACGTCTACCACGCGGTGGACTCGCACACCGAGGGCATGCCCACCCGCGTCATCACCGGCGGCATCGGGGTGATCCCCGGCGCCACCATGGCGCAGAAACGGCTGCACTTCATCGAGCACATGGACCACGTACGGACCCTGCTCATGTACGAGCCGCGCGGGCACGCCGCGATGAGCGGAGCCATCCTCCAGCCCCCCACCCGGCCCGACGCCGACTTCGGGGTGCTCTACATCGAGGTGTCGGGCCTGCTGCCCATGTGCGGGCACGGCACCATCGGGGTCGCCACCGTCCTGGTGGAGACCGGCCTGGTGCCCGTCGTCGAGCCGGTCACCACCGTCCGGCTCGACACCCCGGCCGGACTGGTGAGCGTCGACGTCCGGGTCGAGGACGGCGCGGCCACCGCCGTCACCCTCACCAACGTCCCGTCCTTCTGCGTCGGCCTCGACCTGAAGGCCGAGGTCCCCGGCTTCGGCACGGTCACCTACGACCTCGCCTACGGAGGCAACTTCTACGCCTTCGTCGAACTCGACGACCTCGGCCTGCCCTTCGACCGCGCCCGCAAGGACGACCTGATCGCGGCCGGTCTCGCGGTCATGGACGCGGTCAACGCGTCCGAGCACCGCCCCGTCCACCCCGAGGACCCCTCCATCGCCGGGGTCAAACACGTCTACCTGGCCGCCCCCGGCTCCGACGCCCGCCGCTCCCGGCACGCCATGGCCATCCACCCCGGCTGGTTCGACCGCTCGCCGTGCGGTACGGGCACCAGCGCGCGCATGGCCCTGCTGCACGCCCGCGGCCTCCTGGAGCTCGGGACGGACTTCGTCAACGAGTCCTTCATCGGCAGCGAGTTCACCGGCCGGCTGGTCGCCGAGACCACCGTCGGCGGCCGCCCCGCCGTGGTCCCCACCGTCACCGGCCGGGCGTGGATCACGGGCACCGCCCAGTACTTCCTCGACCCCGCCGACCCCTTCCCCGGAGGCTTCCTCCTGTGATCACCGTCCGCACCACGGACTACCACACCGCCGGCGAGCCCTTCCGGATCGTCGACGCCGCCACCGCGGGGATCCCGCCCGTCCCCGGGGACACCGTCGCCGAGCGCTGCGCCACCGCCATCGGTCCGGGGGGCTCCGGGACCGCGCCGCGCCGGGGCGCGCTGGACGACGTACGGCGGATGCTCGTGCGGGAGCCGCGCGGGCACGCCGGGATGTACGGGGGTTTCGTGGTCCCGCCCGATGACGACGGGGCCCACTTCGGGGTGCTGTTCTGGCACAAGGACGGCTACTCCACCGCCTGCGGCCACGGCACCATGGCCCTCGGCGTCTGGGCCGTGGAGACCGGCCGGGTCGCCGCCCCGGACGACGGGGACGCCCACGTGCGCATCGACGTGCCGTCCGGGCGGGTCACCGCCACCGTGCACCGCGATGCGGGCCGCACCACCGGCGTCACCTTCCGCAACGTCCCGGCCCGGGTAGCCGCCCGCAAGGTGCCGGTGGCGACCACCCTCGGCATGGCGGAGGTGGACATCGCGCACGCCGGGGCCTGTTACGCCTCGGTCGCCGCCCGCGACCTCGGCCTCGACGTCTCCCGGGCCGCGCTGCCCGGCCTGGTGCGGGCCGGGCAGGAGATCCGGGCCGCGCTGGCCGCCCACCCCGCCACCTGGCACCCCGACGGCCCGCTGCTGTCCGGGGTCTACGGGGTGATCCTCCACGAGGAGCTCCCCGGCACTCCGTTCGGACCGCACCAGCGCAACGTCACCGTCTTCGCCGACGGGCAGATCGACCGCTCGCCCTGCGGCTCCGGCACCTCGACCCGGCTCGCGCTGCTCGCGGAGGACGGGCGGCTCGGTCCCGGCGAGGACCTGCTGCACGAGTCGGTGACGGGCACGGTGTTCACCGGGCGGATCCTCGCCGGCGGCGTCACCGAGGTCACCGGCACCGCCTACCGCACCGGCGAGCACACCTTCACGGTGGACCCGTACGACCCGCTCGGGACGGGGTTCGCGCTGTGAGCGGGCCCGGAGCGGGGAGCCGCCCGCTGCCGCGGGCTGCCGGGCCGCGGGCCTCCGCGCCGCGGACGCCGGCCGGAGGCGGGATCCCGCAGTTCAGCGGCGCCGACATGGCGGGGCTGCTGACCCCGGCGGCCGCCGCCGACGCCCTGGCCGACGCCCTGCGCGGCGGCCTCGATCCGGAGGGCTGCCCGCCGCGCACGGCGCTTGCCGCACCCGGCGGCGGGGAACTGCTGCTGATGCCCGCCGCGTCCGCCGCGTACGCCGGGGTGAAGATCGCCGGGGTCGCACCGGACAATCCGGCCCGCGGGCTGCCCCGGATCACCGGCTCCTACCTGCTGCTGGACGGGCCCACCCTGCGCCCGCTGGCCCTGCTCGACGGCGCGGCCCTCACCACCCTGCGCACACCGGCGGTCTCCGCGCTGGCGCTGCGCCACCTGGCACCGGCCGGGCGGCCGCTGCGGCTGGTGCTCTTCGGCTCGGGACCGCAGGCGTACGGGCACCTGGAAGCGACCCTCGCGGTGCGGGAGTTGGCGGAGGTCGTGGTCGTCGCCCGGCGGCCGGAGGGGGCGCGGGAGCTCGCCGCGTACGCCCGCACCCTGGGCCCGGCCGCCCGTACCGGCACCGCGCAGGACGTGGCCGGCGCAGATCTCGTCATCTGCTGCACCACCGCCCGCGAACCCCTCTTCGACGGGCGGCTGGCGGGTCCCGGGGCCACGGTCGTCGCCGTCGGCTCGCACGAGCCGACGGCCCGGGAGACGGACACCGCCCTCGTGCGACGCGCGGCGGTGTACGTGGAGTCGCGGGCGGCGGCCCTGCGCGAGGCGGGGGACCTGCTGGTCCCGGAGGCCGAGGGGGCTATCGGGCCCGGCCACATCACGGGCACCCTCGCCGACCTCGTCACGGGCCGGATGCCGGCGGGCGGGACGCCGGGTTGTCCACAGCTCTTCAAGAGTGTGGGCATGGCCTGGGAAGATCTTGCGGTGGCGGCCGCTCTGTTCGAGGCGGCTGGGGCCAGCAGAGAAACGTGACATTGTACGCTGTTCCTCTGCTCGTCGGGTGTCGGGCGTCTCGGAGGAAAAGCAATGGGTGACCTGAAGCAGCACAGTCTCATCAAGGCTCAGGAACGGCTCCGCGACCAGGTCGGCCACGCCCTCCGAGCAGCCCTGATAGCGGGTGAGCTGCGCCCCGGAAGCGTCTACTCGGCGCCCGGCCTCGCGGCCGAACTCGGCGTGTCGGCCACGCCGGTGCGCGAGGCCATGCTCGACCTCGCCCGCGAAGGCCTGGTCGAGCCGGTCCGCAACAAGGGCTTCCGGATCACCGAGGTCAGCGAGCGCGACCTCGACCAGTACACCGAGCTGCGCACGATGATCGAGGTGCCGACCATCGGCCGCATCACGAAGATCGCCACGGCCGAGCAGCTGGAGGCGCTGCGCCCCATCGCCGAGGAGATCGTCACCAGCGCCCGCGAGCACAACCTCATCGGCTACCTGGAGGCGGACCGCCGCTTCCACCTCACGCTGCTCGGCCTCGCGGGCAACGACCGCCTCGTCGAGACGGTCGGCGACCTGCGCAAGCGCTCCCGGCTGTACGGGCTGACCGGCCTGGACGAGGCCGGCAAGCTGGTGTCCTCGGCCGAGGAGCACCTCGAACTGCTCGACCTGATGATCTCCGGCGACGCCGCGGCGGCCGAGGCCTGCATGGTCCGCCACCTCGGCCACGTCCGCTCCCTCTGGGCCCAGGGCCGCGACGAACCGGTGGGCCGCACCCCGGGCGGCCTCGGCTCCGGCCTCCAGTAGGCCCCGGGCGGGCGATCAGAGGGCGATCAGAGGGCGGTCAGCGGGCGATCAGCAGGGCGGCCGGCCCTCGCCGTCGGCAGCGAGCGGCCGGTCCGCCGCAATGATCGCCGCCTCCGCGCGCGGCACGGGCGTGCCGTCGGGCAGGAGCAGGACCGGCGGATCCACCACGGTGCCCACCTCGGCCGCCGCGCTGTTCGTGCTCGCCCCGTGACCCGCTCCCCGGGCAGCGGGCTCAGCACCCCCGTCTCGCGGATGTACGCCACGAAGCTCTCGAAGTCGCGCTGGTGCCGGTAGGGCTCCTGGTACTCGGACAGCGCCGGGTAGCCGTCGCTCGCGAGGAGCGTGTACGAGGGAGCCGCCAGCCGGTAACTGCGGCCGAGGTCGAGCGGGTTGCCGTGCCGGTCTGCCGTCCGATGCGGCTCCGGTCACGCTCGGCCGCCTGCCCGGCCCAGTAGTCGACGACCTCCTTCAGCTCGGGATGGGGCGCGATGTCACGGGTGTTGGGATGGTTGGTGGAGACGGTCAGCTCCCGCACCACCCGGCCGGTGAGCGGATCCAGCCGCAGGTTGATCTCGTTGATGACCTGTCCGTAGCAGCCGGCCTCGACGAACGGGCGGGGGACGCCGTTCGGGTCGGGGAGCATCATGGTGAACCGGGTGTGCCAGTGCCCCGTGACGATCGCGTCGATGTCCGGCGAGACCCGCAGCGCGAGGTCGAGGGCCGGCCCCGAGGGGTTGGCGCCGCTGTTGAAGTCGCCTCCCGCCACCGCCCCGTCGTGCATGCTGAGCACGATCGCGCCCACGCCCTGGCTCTTGAGCAGCGCCGCGTAGTGGTCGGCGGTGGCGACCTCGTCCAGGGTGGCGAGGCCCGGCTGGTAGGAGCCGGGGGAGCCCCATCCGGTTGAGGGCCTCGATGGTCGGCTCGTCGGCGAAGGCCGCGGCGTCGAACTCCCAGCCGGAGCAACTGGACGTCGACGTAATCGACGGCGGTGGCGGCGTCCCGGCCGGAGGCGGTGGCCCGTGCGGGACAGCCGAGCGCGAAGGTCGCCGCCGCTCCCATCGCGGTGAGGAAGTCCCGCCGCCCGGGTTCCGGCCGTGCCTGCTCCGGCGGTCTCGCGTCCGGCCGCCCCGCATCCCGGCGCCGTGAACTCCTGTCCCGCTGCATGGCTTTGGCCTGTGTGATCACACCCGGCATGTTCCCGCCCGCCGGGCCGGGCGTCGTGGTGACGCGCCGCCGAGGCCGTTTGGGACACGGCTGGATAACGGCGGCACCAACCCCTTGTCAGTGCAATTTCACATTACTATGTTACCGGTCACATCATAGAGCGCGGCCCTTCACTGGAGTGACCCATGACCAAGCGCACCCAACTCGCCCTCGCCACCGCCCTGGTGGCCGCTCTCGCACTCGGCGTCTCGGGCTGCTCCGACACCGCGAAGAAGGACAAGGGCGGCGCCTCCGCCGAGAA
Source organism: Streptomyces sp. NPDC058525 (assembly GCF_042719495.1). Taxonomy (NCBI): domain Bacteria; kingdom Bacillati; phylum Actinomycetota; class Actinomycetes; order Kitasatosporales; family Streptomycetaceae; genus Streptomyces; species Streptomyces sp. NPDC058525. The sequence continues at coordinate 45,285 of NZ_JBHXNP010000054.1, read as the reverse complement.
CCCCGCGGCCGCCAACGACGGCAAGATCCTCGGCGGCACCCCGGTCAAGGGCGGCACCCTCACCGTCCTGTCCAACCAGGACTTCGCCCACCTCGACCCCGCCCGCAACTGGGTCATGCCGACCATGGACTTCGGCACCCGGCTGCTCTACCGCACCCTCGTGACCTTCAAGGCCGAACCGGGCAAGGCCGGCAGCGAGCTCGTCCCCGACCTCGCCACCGACCTGGGCACCCCCTCCAACGGCGGCCGCACCTGGACCTTCACCCTCAAGGAAGGCGTCAAGTACGAGGACGGCTCGCCGGTCAAGGCCCAGGACATCAAGTACAACGTCGAGCGCTCCTTCGCCCCCGACCTCACCGGCGGCCCCGACTACGCCGCCCAGTACCTGGCCGGCACCGAGGGCTACAAGGGCCCGCTCCAGGGACAGCACCTCGACTCGGTCAAGACCCCCGACGACCGCACCATCGTCTTCGAACTCAAGCGGCCCGTCGCCGAGTTCTCCGCCACCGCCACCCTGCCCACCTTCGCGCCCGTACCGCAGGCCCAGGAGAAGGGCACCCAGTACGACGCCCGCCCGTTCTCCTCCGGCCCGTACAAGATCGAGTCGTACGACCGCGACAAGAAGCTGGTCCTGGTCCGCAACGAGCACTGGGACGCCAAGACCGACCCGGTCCGCAAGGCCTACCCGGACAAGTTCGTGGTCGTCATGGGCCTCAAGGGCGGCCAGATCGACGACCGGATCATCGCCGGCGAGGGCGCGGACGCCTCCGCCGTCCAGTACGCCGATATGCGGCCCGAGAGCGCGCCGAAGGTGCTCCCCAAGCCGGAGGTCAAGGCGCGGCTGCTCGCCGAGTCCCAGGGCTGCACCGAGATGCTCTACCTGAACAACTCCCGGGCGCCCTTCGACGACCCCAAGGTCCGCGAGGCCATGCAGTACGCCGTCGACAAGGAAGCCGTGATCACCGCGGGCGGCGGCCCGGCCCTCAACGAGGTCGCCACCGCCTACCTGCCCCCGGCGCTGTCCGGCGGCAAGCAGGCCGACACCCTGCGGATCGCCCCGGCGGGCGACCCGGCCAAGGCGAAGGAACTGCTCAAGGCCGCGGGCAAGGAGACGCTCAAGGTCTCCCTGGCCGTCTCCACCGGCGACAAGGGCAAGGCGGAGGCCATCCAGCAGGGCCTGTCCCGGGCCGGCATCGAGGTCGTCGTCGACACCGTCGACCCCGGCGCGTACTACGACGTCATCGGCGACCTGTCCACCACCCCCGACATGACGCTCACCGGCTGGTGCCCCGACTACCCCTCCGGCTCCACCTGGATCCCCTTCGTCTTCGACGGCCGCACCATCAAGGACAAGGGCAACCAGGGCAACTACAGCCAGTTCCGCGACGACGCGACCATGAAGCGGATCGACGAGATCAACGCCATGGCCGACGCCCGGCAGGCCAACCAGGCCTGGATCGACCTCGACGCCGAGCTGATGAAGAAGTCCCCCTCCGTCCCGATCCTGCTGGAGCGCAAGCCGCTGCTCATCGGCCCCAACATCGCGGGCGCCTACGGCCACCCGGTGTGGACCGGCACCATCGACTACGCGACGGTCGGCCTCAAGGACCCCTCGAAGAGCCAGGGCTGAGGAAGACGGAGCCCGAACACCATGACCACCACCCCACCAACCCCGAACAACCGGGCAGCCCCCGGCCCTGACGGCCCCCGGACCACCGACACCCCACAAGCCCCGGCCGCCGCACCGGCCCCCGGCCCCGACGGCCCCCCGACCACCGCCACCACACGGCCCCCGGCCGCCGCGCCAGCCCCCGGCCCCGACGGCCCCCGGACCACCGACACCACACGACCCTCGGCCGCCGCCCCAGCCCCGGCCGCCGCCCCCGCCCCTGGCACCGCACCTGCCCCCACCGCCTCCCCAGCCCCGCCCGCGGCAGCGACCGGCAGTAGCCCCTGGCAGCTCGCCCGGCGGGAGCTTGGCCGGCGTCCCGCCGTCCGCGTGAGCCTCGGCCTCGTCCTGCTCTTCGTCCTCATGGCCGTCACCGCCCCCTGGCTGGGCGCGCTCGGCGGCTGGTCACCGGAGGAGTTCGACAAGACCGCCGTCGACCCGTACCTCGGCGGCCTGCCGCTCGGCTCCTTCGGCGGGATCAGCGCCGAGCACTGGCTCGGCGTCGAACCCGTCACCGGCCGCGACCTGTTCGCCCGCGTCGTCCACGGCGCCCAGGTCTCCCTGCTCATCGCCTTCGCCGCCACCGCCATCGTCGTGCTCGCGGGCACCGCCGCCGGGATCGCCGCCGGCTACTTCGGCGGCCGCACCGACACGGTGCTGTCCCGGCTGATGGACCTCACCATGTCCTTCCCGTCCCTCATCTTCATGATCGCGCTGCTGTCCGTGGCCAAGGACGTCAACCGCATCGTCCTCATGACCGCCGTCATCGGGGTCTTCGGCTGGCCCGGCGTCGCCCGCGTCGTCCGCGGCCAGACCCTCTCCCTCAAACACCGCGAGTACGTGGACGCCGCCCGCGTCGGCGGCTCGAGCTCGTGGCGGATCCTGACCCGCGACATCCTCCCCGGCGTCTCCAGCCCCGTCATCGCCTACACCACCCTGCTCATCCCCGGCATGATCAGCACCGAGGCCGCCCTCAGCTACCTCGGCGTGGGCGTCCGCCCGCCCACCCCCTCCTGGGGCCAGATGATCGCCGAGTCCGTCGCCTTCTACGAGACCGACCCCATGTACTTCGTCATCCCGAGCGTCTTCCTCTTCCTCGCCGTGCTCGCCTTCACCCTGCTCGGCGACGCCCTGCGCGACATCCTCGACCCGAGGGGCGGCCGCAGTTGATCCTCTACCTCGCCCGCCGGCTCCTCGCCCTGGCCGGCGTGCTCCTCGCCATCGCCGCCGTCACCTTCCTCATCTTCTACGTCCTGCCCTCCGACCCGGCCGCGGCCGCCTGCGGCAAGACCTGCAGCGCCGAACGCCTCGCCGACGTACGGGCCTACCTGGGCCTCGACCAGCCCCTGTGGAAGCAGTTCGCCGACTTCCTGACCGGCATCTTCACCGGCCGCACCCTCGGCAGCGGCCCGTACGCCGTCGAGTGCGGCTTCCCCTGCCTGGGCTACTCGTACGAGAACTCCCTGCCCGTCTGGGACCTGCTCATGGACCGGCTCCCGGTCTCCGCCTCCCTCGCCGTCGGCGCGGCCGTACTCTGGCTCGTCCTCGGCCTGGGCGCCGGGGTCACCGCCGCCCTGCGCAAGGACACCGCCACCGACAAGGCCCTGATGGTCGGCGCGGTCGCCGCCGCCTCCCTGCCCGTCTACTTCACCTCCGTGATGCTGATCTACGGGGTCATCCGCATCGCCGGCCTGCTGCCCTACCCCACCTACCAGGCCTTCACCGACGACCCGCTCGGCTGGGCCGCCAACCTCCTGCTGCCCTGGACCGCGCTCGCGCTGCTCTACGCCGCCATGTACGCCCGCCAGAGCCGCGGCTCGATGATCGAGGCGATGGCCGAGCCGTACATCCGTACCGCCCGCGCCAAGGGCATGCCCGAGCGCACCGTCGTCCTCAAGCACGGACTGCGCTCCGGAATGACCCCCATCCTCACCATCTTCGGCATCGACCTCGGCGGACTGCTCGCCGGAGCCGTGATCACCGAGTCCATCTTCGGACTCCCCGGCATCGGGCGGCTGTTCTACGGGGCGCTGGTCAGCTCGGACCAGCCCGTGGTCCTCGGGGTCACCCTGCTCGCCGCCTTCTTCATCGTCGTCGCCAATCTCGTCGTCGACCTCCTGTACGCCGTCGTCGACCCGAGGGTGAGGTACTGATGGCCGCCGCAACCAACACCCCGCACACCGCCGCCCCGCTGCTGCGCGTACGCGATCTGGGCGTCACCTTCACCACCCCGCGCGGCCCCGTACGGGCCGTCGACTCGCTCGGCTTCACCGTCGAGGCGGGCCGCACCCTCGGCATCGTCGGCGAGTCCGGCTCCGGCAAGTCCGTCACCTCGCTGGCCGTGATGGGCCTGCACCGGGGCGCGGCCGAGGTCACCGGCTCGGTGGCGCTGGCCGGACGCGAGCTGACCGGTCTGCCCGAACGCGAGCTGGCCGCGATCCGCGGCCGCAGGATGGCGATGATCTTCCAGGACCCGCTCTCCAGCCTCCACCCCTACTACACGGTCGGCGAGCAGGTCGCCGAACACGTCCGGGTGCACTTCAAGTCCGGACGGGCCGCCGCGCGCAAGCGGGCCGTCGACATGCTCGGCGAGGTCGGCATCCCGGAGCCGGCCCGCCGTGCGGGGGAGTACCCGCACCAGTTCTCCGGCGGCATGCGCCAGCGCGCGATGATCGCCATGGCCCTGGCCTGCGAACCGGACCTGCTGATCGCCGACGAGCCCACCACCGCCCTGGACGTCACCGTGCAGGCCCAGATCCTGGAGCTGATCGCCAGGCTCCAGCAGGAGCGCGGCCTCGGCGTCGTGATGATCACCCACGACCTGGGGGTGGTCGCCCGCGTCGCCCACGAGGTGCTGGTCATGTACGGCGGCCGGGCCGCCGAACAGGCCCAGGTCGACGCCCTGTTCGCCGACCCCGCCCACCCCTACACCCGCGGCCTGCTCGACTCGCTGCCCCGCCTCGACACCCCCGACGACCGACCGCTCCCGTCCATCCCCGGCTCCCCGCCCTCCCTCCTCGCCCCGGCCCCGGGCTGCGCCTACGCCCCGCGCTGCCCGCGCGCCGCCGAACTCTGCACCGGCGTACGCCCGGAACCGGAGGCGTACGGGGACGCGCCGGGGCGGACCGTGGCCTGCCACTTCGCCGGCGCCCGTACCGTCGAGGAGGCGGCCCGATGACCACCACCACCGCCACCGAAACGGAACCGCTCCTGTCCGTACGGGACCTCACCATGACCTTCCCCGGGAAGCGGTCCGCGACCGGGCGCCGGGGGGCGCCCGTGCGCGCCGTGGACGGGGTCACCTTCGACCTGGCGGCCGGTCAGACCCTCGGCCTGGTAGGGGAGTCGGGCTGCGGCAAATCCACCACGGGCCGCATGCTGGTCCGCCTCCTGGAGCCCACCTCCGGCAGCGTCACCTTTGAAGGCAAGGACATCAGCCGCCTCTCCCAGGGAGCCCTGCGCCCCCTGCGCAAGAACATCCAGATGGTCTTCCAGGACCCGCACTCCTCCCTCAACCCCCGCCAGACCGTCGCCCGCGTCATCTCCGACCCGCTCCTGGTCCAGGGCTGGAGCGCGGCGTCCGCCCGCCGCCGGGCGGCCGAGCTGATGGAACTGGTCGGCCTGATCCCCGAGCACATCGACCGCTACCCGCACGAGTTCTCCGGCGGCCAGGCCCAGCGCATCGGCATCGCCCGCTCCCTGGCCACCAGCCCCCGCCTCGTCATCGCCGACGAGCCGGTCTCGGCCCTCGACGTCTCCGTACAGGCCCAGATCGTCAACCTGCTGGAACGGCTGCGCACCGAACTGGGCCTGGCCTACGTGTTCATCGCGCACGACCTGTCCGTCGTCAAACGGGTCAGCGACCGGGTCGCCGTGATGTACCTCGGCAGGATCGTCGAGATCGGCGACAAACGCTCCCTCTACGAGAACCCCCAGCACCCCTACACCCGGGCCCTGCTGTCGGCCGTCCCCCTCCCCGACCCGGCCGCGGAACGCCGCCGCGAGCGCATCGTCCTCCTCGGCGACCCCCCGAGCCCGGCCGCCCCACCCCCGGGCTGCACCTTCCACCCCCGCTGCCCGAAGGCCCAACAGATCTGCCGCACCGACCGCCCCCTCCTCCAGCTCACCGCGGGCAGAGAGGCGGCCTGCCACTTCCCGGGTGACTGACGGGGATCACGGGAAGCGAGGGCCCCGGAGACAACGAAGTCTCCGGGGCCCCTCGGTGCCGGTCAGGACAGTTCGCGGCGGAAGAAGTCCAGTTCCAGGGCCATGATCTTCTCGCGGGTGCCGCCCGGGGTCATGTGGGTGACGCCCGGCAGGGCCAGGAGTTGGTGCGGGCGGCCCGCGTCCGTGAGGGAGCGGGAGAGGCGCAGGGTGTGGGAGGGGTGGACGTTGTCGTCGGCCAGGCCGGTGACCAGGAGGAGGGGGCGGGTCAGTTTCGGGGCGTCGGGGAGGAGCGAGTCCCGGTCGTAGACCTCCGGGTTGTCCTGCGGGAGGCCCAGGTAGCGCTCGGTGTAGGCCGTGTCGTAGTGCCGGAAGTCGGTCGGCGCCGCGCCGGCGGCCGCCGCGTGGAAGACGTCCGGGCGGCGGAGCACCGCCATGGCCGACAGGTAGCCGCCGTACGACCAGCCGCGGATGCCGACCCGGCCGAGGTCGAGGTCGGGGTGGCGGGCGCCGAGGGCCCGCAGCGCCGCGACCTGGTCCTCAAGGGTGACCTCGGAGAAGCCGCGGTACACGGCGTGCGTGAAGGCGGGGGAGACGTACCGGGTGCCGCGGTTGTCGACCGTCACCACGGCGAAGCCCTGGTCGGCCCACCACTGACGGGCCTGCCAGCGGCGCGGTTCGGCGGACACGTCCTGGGCGCCGGGGCCGCCGTAGCTGTCCATCAGGACGGGCAGCCGCCGCCCGGCGACGTGGCCGCGGGGCAGGACCAGGGAGGTCGGGACGGCGTGCTCGGTGACCCGCTCCAAGGCCGGCACCACCCGGTACGGCAGGGGCTGGGACAGGTCCGCGGGGACGAACTCCCGCCCGTCGGCGGTCCGTACGAGGCGCCGTACCCCGTCGGCGTCGGCGGAGGTCAGCAGCAGGGTCCCGGCGCCGGCCTGGACACTGTGCACGCCGGGCCCGTCGGCGAGCGGGACCGCCTCGCCCGTCGCCGGGTCGAGCAGCAGCACCTGCTGCTCGGCGGGGTCGCGCAGTCCCGCCTCGACCAGCAGCCGGCCCTCGTGGACGCCGGCCACGCGGCGGACCTGGACCCCGTCGCCGGTGAGCAGCCGGCCGCCGACCGCGAGGGCGCGGGCGGCGCCCGCCTCGGTGTCGGCGGAGGTCAGCATCCGTCCGTCGGGGAGCCGGGCGGGGGTGCCGGGGAGCGGGTCCACCCACTGCGGGTGCGTGGTGCGCGACAGCTCCCGGGTGCGGCCGGTGGCCGGGTCGGCGGAGAGCAGCAGGACGTTGCGCTGGAGCCGGTCCTGGACCGTCAGCAGGATCTCCCCGGGCGACTCCCAGCCGGCGTCGGACACGTACGGGTAGGTCCCGGCGTCCCAGTCGAGCCGTATCCGCTCCCCGGCCGGGCCCAGCACCCACAGCTGGACGTCGGCGTTGGGCCCGCCCGCCTCCGGGTACGCGAAGTCCTCGGCCGGGCGCTCCGGATGCGCGGGATCGGTGAAGTACCGGCGCTGGAGGGCGCCTTCGGCGACGCGGGCCGCCAGCAGGGTGACCCCGTCCGGGGACCACCAGTGGCCGCGGGAGCGGCCCAGCTCCTCGGCGGCCGCGAACTCGGCGAGGCCCCAGCGGGCCCCGTCGTCGGGGCTGATCCGGCCGCCCGGGGCGACGTACAGGGCGTCGGCGCTGACGTACGCGGTGCGCGAGCCGTCGGCGTTGGGGCGGGGGTCGAGGGCGGGGCCGGCGGCCGGGACGGGCGTCGCGGGCCGGCCGGCGCCGTCGGCGGTGACCTCGTACAGCCGTCCGTGGAGCGCGAAGGCGGCGCCGCGGCCGTCGCCGGAGAGGGCGTACGAGCCGATCCCGGCGGCGACGAGCCGGATCCGCTCGCGCAGCCGGCGCTCGGCGGCGGGGAGCTCGCCGGGCTCGGGGCACAGGTCGCGGGGGTCGGAGCACAGCTCGCCGGGCTCGGAGCACAGGTCGCGGGGGTCGGGGCACAGCTCGCCGGGCTCGGAGCACAGGTCGCGGGGGTCGGAGCACAGCTCGCCGGGCTCGGGGCACAGGTCGCGGGGGTCGGCAAGGCAGGATTCGGTGCCGGTGGCCGTGTCGAGGACCCAGAGGGCGTCGACGGGGTCGGTGGGGCCGGTGGACCGGAGGAACCAGAGCAGCCGCCCTTCGTCCCCGAAGGCAAAGGCGCGCGGGGCGCCGTACGTGTACCGGGCGGTGCTCGCGGAGAGCCTGAGGAAGTCATCCATGATCGTAGTGTGACATGTGAAATATCACATCGACTAGGCCGTTCGAGTGGTGACCCCCTGTGTCCGGGCTTAGCGTCGACAGGGTGGACCCGAATGCATCGCCGACCAGCAACGGGACCGACGGCAAGGTCCGAGGAAGCGGGAACGGGAACGGACTCGCCCTGTTCGTGATCGCCTCCTGCCAGCTCATGGTGGTCCTCGACATCACCATCGTGAACATCGCGCTGCCGCACATCCAGACCGCGCTCGACTTCTCGACCGAGAGCCTGTCCTGGGTGGTCAACGCCTACACGCTCACGTTCGGCGGACTGCTGCTGCTCGGCGGGCGCGCCGGCGACATCCTCGGCCGCAAACGGGTCTTCATCTTCGGCATCCTGCTCTTCGGCCTGGCCTCCCTCCTCGGCGGATTCGCCCAGAACGCCGGCCAGTTGATGGGCGCCCGCGCCCTCCAGGGCGTCGGCGGAGCCATCGCCTCCCCGACCTCCCTGGCACTGATCACCACCACCTTCCCCGAAGGCCCCGCCCGCAACAGGGCGTTCGGCGTCTTCGCCGGGGTCTCGGCCGGCGGCGGCGCGATCGGGCTCCTCGCCGGCGGCATGCTGGTCACCTGGCTCGACTGGCGCTGGGTGCTCTTCGTCAACGTCCCCATCGCCGTGCTCATCGTCCTGCTGGCCGCGAAGGTCATCCGCGAGTCCGAACGCCACCCCGGACACTTCGACCTCGCGGGCGCGCTGCTGTCCACCCTGGGCATGGTCTCGCTCGTGTACGGGTTCATCCGCGCGGCCCAGGACGGCTGGCGAGACCCCTGGACGCTGGGCTCCTTCGGCGCCGCCGTGGTCCTGCTGACCCTCTTCGTCCTCAACGAACGGCAGTCGCCCCAGCCGATCACCCCGCTGCACATGTTCGCCGACCGCAACCGGGCCGGGACGTACGGGATCATGCTGTTCCTCGCCTGCGCGATCTTCGGCATGTTCTTCTTCCTGACGCTCTTCGTGCAGATCGTGCTCGGCTTCAGCCCGCTGCGGGCGGGCCTCGCCTTCCTGCCGGTGAGCGCGGTGATCGCGGTGGGCGCCGCGATCACCTCGCAGCTGCTGCCGAAGTACGGGCCCAAACCGTTCATGGTCGGGGGCGCGCTGTGCTCCGCGGCCGGACTCGGCTGGCTGACGCTGACCGACGTCCACTCGACCTACCTGGGCAGCATCCTGGGCCCGATGCTCCTCTTCAGCCTCGGCATGGGCCTCCAGTTCGTCTCGCTGACGCTGATGGCCCTGTCCGGCGTCCCGGACCGGGAGTCCGGCGCGGCGTCCGGGCTGCTCAACACGACGCAGCAGGTCGGCGGTTCGCTCGGCCTGTCGATCCTGGTGACCGTCTTCGGCACGGCGAGCCGCAACGAGGCCGAGGACCAGGTGCCGGGCTTCCTGCGCACGGCGAGCCCCGAACAGCGGGCCGCCTTCGAGCGCACCGGGCAGTTCCCGAAACCGTGGAGCGACCAGGTGCTGACCTCGGGCATCAGCGCGGCGTTCATCGTGGCCGCCCTGTTCACCCTCGTCGGGGCCGTGATCGCCCTCTTCGCCATCCAGGTCCGGCCCTCCGACCTCGAACGTCTGCAGGGCAACCACAACGCGGCCAAGGTCTAGCCGTGGCCACGGAACCTCTCGCGGGGCCGGGGGCAGGAGCCGAGACGGGCCCGGAACCCCTCCCGGAACCCCACACCGAACTCCCGGAACCGCTCGTCTCGCCCGTCAGCTCCCACAACGAGTGGGACCCCCTGGAGGAGGTCATCGTAGGGCGGCTCGACGGCGCGACCATCCCCTCCAAACACCCCGTCGTCGCCTGCAACATCCCGCCCTGGGGCGCCAGGCTGCAGGGCCTGGCCTCCGGCATGAAGTACCCGCGCGCGCTGGTCGGGCCGGCCCAGCACGAACTCGACCGGTTCGTCGACCTCCTCCAGGGCCTCGGCATCACCGTCAGGCGCCCGGACGTGCTCGACCACGGACACCGCTTCGGCACGCCCGACTGGTCCTCGCGCGGATTCACCAACTCCTGTCCGCGGGACAGCATGCTCGTCATCGGCGACGAGATCATCGAAACCCCGATGGCGTGGCCGTGCCGGTACTTCGAGACCCACGCCTACCGCACGATCCTCAAGGACTACTTCCGGCGCGGCGCGCGCTGGACGGCCGCACCCCGGCCGCAGCTCACCGACGCCCTGTTCGACGAGGACTTCCGCATCCCCCGGCCCGGCGAGCCCATGCGCTACATCCTCACCGAGTTCGAACCGGTCTTCGACGCGGCGGACTTCGTACGCGCGGGACGCGACCTGTTCGTGACGCGGAGCAACGTCACCAACCGCATGGGCATCGACTGGCTGCGCCGCCACCTCGGACCCGGCTACCGCGTCCACGAGATCGAGAGCCGCTGCCGCACGCCGATGCACATCGACACGACGTTCGTCCCGCTCGCCCCCGGCAAGGTGCTGGTCAACCCCGAATACGTCGACGTCGACCGCCTGCCCGAGGCGCTGGACTCGTGGGACGTACTGATCGCCCCCGAGCCCGACCCCATCGACGACCACCTGCTCAGGATCACCTCGATGTGCGGCAAGTGGCTCAGCATGAACGTGCTGGTCCTCGACGGACACCGGGTGATCGCGGAGCGGCACCACACCGGCATGCTGCGCGCACTCGAACGCTGGGGCTTCGAACCGATCCCCTGCGACCTGCTGCACTACGCGCCGTTCGCCGGCTCCTTCCACTGCGCGACGCTCGACGTCCGCCGCCGCGGCACCCTCGAGTCGTACTGCCGGCCGCCGGCCCCTAGCGGTCCAGCCGGCGCACCCGGCAGCGCACCGGGCCCTCCGCCCGCAGGGTGATGCCGGCGCTGACGGGGACCTCGGTGTCCACGGCCTCGAACTCGTACGCCCGCAGGATCATGGCCAGCGCGATCACCGACTCCAGCATCGAGAAGTGCTGCCCGATGCACGCGCGCGGCCCGCCGCCGAAGGGGAACCAGGCGTAGCGCGGCCGGCCGGCCTCCGCCTCCGGGGTGAAGCGCTCCGGGTCGAAGCGCTCCGGGTCCGGCCAGTGGAGCGGATGGCGGTGCGTCACCCAGGGCGCCAGGATCACGTTCGCACCCGCCGGGATGGCGTGCCCGTCGACCTCGGTCGCGGCGACGGCGTTGCGGCCGATCACCGGGGCGGCCGGGTAGAGCCGCATCGTCTCCTTCAGCACCCGCGTGAGGTACGGGAGCCGCTCCAGGTCGGCGGCCTCGGGCGTACGGTCGCCCAGGACCCGCCCGATCTCCTCCCGGGCCCGGTCCTGCTCCTCGGGGTGCCGGGCCAGCAGGTGCAGGGCGAAGCCGAGGGAGGTGGCGGTGGTCTCGTGCCCGGCGAGCAGGAAGACCAGCACCTGGTCGCGCAGTTCGGTGACGTCGAACTCCGCGTCGTCCGCGCTCTTGGCGGCGGCGAGCAGGGCCAGCAGATCTTCACCGGCCTCGCCCGCCGGGCGGGTGCGCCGCTCCACGATGATCTCGTCGCAGACCGCGTAGAGCTCGTCCATCGCCGCGGCCGCCCGCTTGTTGGCCGGGGTCGGCCAGCTGCGCGGGATGTTGGCGGGGGAGTAGCCGCGGCGCAGCACGTACTCGGTGATGACCGGAAAGCACCGGTCCACGACGTCGACCGTGGCCTCCACGTCGGTACCGAACAGGATCCGCGCGACCGTGCGCAGCGCCAGGTGCATCATCTGCCCGGACACGTCGACCACGCCACCCGGAGCCCGCTCCCAGGCCGAGACAACCGCCTCGGTCTCGGCGGCGACGGCCTCCGCGTACCCGTCCACCCGCCGCCGCGTGAACAACGGCTGGACCAGCCGCCGCTGGCGCAGGTAGTCCTCGTCCTGGCTGGTCAGCAGCCCGTTGCCGAAGGAGTCCCGGATCTCCTGGTAGAAGGGGTTGTCCTTGCGGAAGTTGGCCGACTCCGAGGCGAGCACCTGCTGAGCCCCCTCGGCGGAGAACACGCAGTACAACTCGGCCCGCAGCCCGGGCGGCCCGGCGACGATCCGCACGACGTCCCCGTGCTCCTGCCGGGCCCGCAGATAGGTGCCGAGCGAGTCCGACTTCAACTCGAACAAGGACCCCACCAACGGCGCCCCGCCCAGAGCGGGCACCTCCACGCCCGAACCCGCGCCGGCCCCAACAACCATGACGATCCCCCTCGTTCCCACACCGAATCCCCGATTCTGCCGCTCCGAGCCCCCCGAAGGCGAGCAACTCCGGCCGAGAGGGCCGAATACCGACGGCGGATGACGCGGCGAACGGAAAGAGGCCTCCCCCGGCTCCTGGTGAGGAGCAGAGGGAGGCCTCCGGCCGGCCCGGCGTATCGCCGACGGCCGGTGCTAGATGTCGCGGAAGATCTCGATCTGGGCGCCCACCGAGTTGAGGCGTTCGGCCAGTTCCTCGTAGCCGCGGTTGATGACGTAGACGTTGCGCAGGACCGAGGTGCCCTCCGCCGCCATCATCGCGAGGAGGACGACCACCGCCGGGCGGAGGGCCGGGGGGCACATCATTTCCGCGGCCCGCCAGCGCGTCGGGCCCTCGACCAGGACGCGGTGGGGGTCCAGGAGTTGGAGGCGGCCGCCGAGGCGGTTGAGGTCGGTCAGGTAGATGGCGCGGTTGTCGTAGACCCAGTCGTGGATCAGGGTCTGGCCCTGGGCCACGGCGGCGATGGCCGCGAAGAACGGGACGTTGTCGATGTTCAGCCCGGGGAACGGCATCGGGTGGATCTTGTCGATCGGGGCTTCGAGCTTCGAGGGGCGGACCGTCAGGTCGACCAGGCGGGTGCGGCCGTTGTCCGCGCTGTACTCCGCCGAGCGGTCGTGGTCCAGGCCCATCTCCTCCAGGACCGCGAGCTCGATCTCCATGAACTCGATCGGCACCCGGCGGATGGTCAGCTCCGACTCCGTGACCACCGCGGCGGCGAGCAGGCTCATCGCCTCGACCGGGTCCTCGGAGGGCGAGTAGTCCACGTCCACGTCGATGTTCGGGATGCCGTGGACGGTCAGGGTCGTGGTGCCGATGCCCTCGACCTTGACGCCCAGCGCCTCCAGGAAGAAGCACAGGTCCTGGACCATGTAGTTGGAGGAGGCGTTGCGGATGACCGTCACGCCGTCGTGCCGGGCGGCCGCGAGCAGGGCGTTCTCGGTGACCGTGTCCCCGCGTTCGGTCAGCACGATCGGGCGGTCGGGGGAGACCCCGGTCGCGACCCGCGCGTGGTAGATGCCCTCGGTCGCGGTGATGTCCAGGCCGAACCGGCGCAGGGCGATCATGTGCGGCTCGATGGTGCGGGTGCCGAGGTCGCAGCCGCCCGCGTACGGGAGGCGGAACTGGTCCATCCGGTGCAGCAGGGGGCCCAGGAACATGATGATGCTGCGGGTCCGGCGGGCGGCGTCCGCGTCCATGGACTCCATGTCGAGGCGGGCCGGCGGGATCAGCTCCAGGTCGACGCCGTCGTTGATCCAGCGGGTGCGGACACCGATGGAGCCGAGGACTTCGAGGAGGCGGTAGACCTCCTCGATGCGGGCGACGCGCCGCAGGACCGTACGGCCCTTGTTGAGCAACGAGGCGCACAGCAGGGCGACACAGGCGTTCTTGCTCGTCTTGACATCGATGGCACCGGACAGCCGGCGGCCGCCGACGACGCGCAGGTGCATCGGGCCGGCGTAGCCGAGAGAGACGATCTCGCTGTCGAGCGCCTCGCCGATACGGGCGATCATCTCAAGGCTGATGTTCTGGTTGCCGCGCTCGATCCGGTTCACGGCGCTCTGGCTGGTGCCGAGTGCGTCGGCGAGCTGACTCTGTGTCCAGCCCCGGTGCTGCCGGGCGTCACGGATGAGCTTGCCGATGCGTACGAGGTAGTCGTCTGCCATGGCTGCACCGTATCTCAGATATGAGATGTTGATCGCGCGGTGTAGGCCGAACGGGTGTTACCGACCGTCAGGTCCCATGGTGGGGCCGGGGGGTGGGTGGTGCCATTTATGGCTTTCTGTCCGACTCGTCCCCCGCCGGCCCGCTCAGGCCCCGCCGGCCCGCTCAGGCCCCGCCGGCGCACCCGCACGCGCGGTGCCTGCCGCCGTGCACCGCCGCGTACGAGGCAGGGCGCGGCCCCGGCACCGCACGCGCGGCCCGGGCCGAAGCGGCCCTGCCCGTCGCCGACTCCGCGTCGTGCACCACCCGCCCGCCGACCAGTGTCAGCCGTACCTCCGTACCGCTGATGTCGGCCACCGGGCAGCGGGTCACGTCCCGGTCCAGCACCACCAGGTCCGCGGCCTTGCCCTGCTCCACCGTGCCCGTCAGCCCCTCCTGGCGCAGCTGCCAGGCCGTGCCCGCGGTGTGCATCCGCAGGGCCGACGTACGGCTCAGGCCCTCCAGCTCCCGGTACAGCCCGCCCTCGCCGTGCGCGCCCTGCCGGTCGACGGCCGTACGCAGCTGGTTCCACACCTGGAGCGCGTCCACCGGCCAGTCGGAGCCCCCGGCCAGCCGCGCGCCCGCCCGCTCCAGGCTCCGCGCCGGGTACATCCAGCGGTGCCGCCCGGGCCCGATGTACGGCAGCAGGGCCTCCATCGTCCAGGTGTCCTCGGCCGCCCACTGGAGCTGCATGCAGGCCGCCACCCCGAGTTGCGCGAACCGCCGCAGGTCCGCCGGGTCCACGAGCTGGAGGTGGGCGACGGCGTTGCGCGGGTCGCGCTGCCCGGTGGCCCGGCGGGCGTACGCGTACCCGTCGAGGGCCGTGCGCACGGCCCGGTCGCCCAGCCCGTGCGCGTGCATCTGCCAGCCGGCCCGGTTGAAGGCCGCGGTCAGCCGGCCGTACTCGGCCGCCGAGGTGTACAGCTCGCCGCGGTTCCCGGTCGGCTTGCCGTTCCCGTCCAGGTACGGCTCCAGCAGCGCGGCCGTCTGCGCCGGGTACTCGATCACCCCGTCCAGGAACACCTTGAGCATCCCGAAGCGCAGCCCGGACGTCCCCCCGTACTCCCGGCGCAGTCCGCGCGCGTACTCCAGCGCGCCCGCCGGGTCCTTGGCCTGCTCGGCGTCCAGCCGGATCGCGGGCACGATCCGCTGCGGCAACTGCCCGGCGCCTGCACGCCCGTCGGCTGCCCGTCCGGCCCCTTCACGACCTGGCCGCCCACCGGGTCGGGGGTGGCCGCCGTGATGCCCGCGATGTCCAGCGCCCGCCGGTTGACCCACATGTTGTGCCCGTCGCCGCCGACCAGGGCGATCGGGCGCCGGGTCGCCAGCGCGTCCAGCATCGAGTGGTTCGGGACGGTCCCCGTCGGCAGCAGCCCGACCGGATTCCAGTCCTCCACCACCAGCCAGCGGTCCGGTTCGGCCTCCGCGCCCCCGGTGTCGGCGAGGAATCCGGTGAGGATGGCGCGCAGTTCGGCCTGGGTGGTCTCGGCCCCGTCCAGCGAGGGCCGCAGCGAGCGGTCCCCGGCGCCCAGCGGGTGCACGTGCCCGTCGTGGATGCCGCTCATCACGGTGTTGCCGCAGGCGTCGACGGTCTCGGTGTCCCGGCCCACGAACCGGCGCAGCTCCGAGTCCTGCCCGGTGGCCAGGATCCTGCCGTCCCGGCCGACGGCCACCGCCCGCGCCGGACGGCCGTGGTCGACACCGCTGAACACCCGCGCGTTGTGGATGACCAGCGCGGCCGGCCCGCGCCCCGAGGGCGCCGCCGAGGCGCTGCCGGCCCCCGCGCCGAGCAGCCCCGCCGCCCCGGCGGCCCCGGCCGCCGCGAGCAGCCCTCGCCGGGACAGGGGAACAGAGGGGGAGGAGGACGGAGAAGCAGCAGGAGAGGGAGAAGAAGGAGAAGCAGGAGGCGTCATCACCCATCCGATCGTCGGTGTGGCGAGGACACTCTTTGGTTAAGCCCGTAACCGGAACCCACCCCGCACGACGGAATCCGTACGATGGCCCGCGTGCCCGGACCGACCATCGCCGACATCGCGCGCGCCGCGGAGGTCTCCACCGCGACCGTGTCGCACGCCCTCAACGGCACCGGACGCCTCGGCGACGGCACCCGCCGCCGGGTCCGGGAGGTGGCCGCGGCCCTCGGCTACGGCGCACACCGCGGCCCGCGCACCCGCACCCTCGGCTTCGCGGTCACCACCCACGCGGGCTGGACCTGGGACTTCGCGGGCGTCGCGTACTTCTCCCGGCTGCTCACCGCCGCCACCTCCGCCGCCCACGCCCGCGGCTACGCCCTGACCACCCTGCCCGCCGACCGCGGCGCCGAGCCCCTGTGGCACACCCTCGCGGTCGACGGGATGCTGCTGCTCGACAGCCCGGAGGGCGATCCGGTGCTCAGGGCGCTGCGGGCGCGCGGCCTGCCGGTGGTCTTCGACGGGCGGCCCGCCGCGCCCCGGCCCGAGGACGTGTGGGTGGACAACGACCACGAGGCCACCACCCGGGAGGTGCTCGACCACCTCGCCGCGTCCGGGGCCCGCCGCACGGCCCTGCACTCCGCCTTCGGCCGGGAGTTCTACACCGCCGCCGTCACCGCCGCCTACGCCCGCTGGTGCTCGGATCGCGGTCAACGTCCGCTCGTGGTTCCCTTTGATCCCGGGGACTGCGAAGGCCGTGCCTTCGACCCCGCCTTCGCCGCGCCCGACCGCCCCGACGCCGTCTACAGCCTCTACGATCCGGGCGGCCGCCAGGTGCTGGCGGCCGCCGCGCGGCACGGGATCCGTACGCCCGGGGACCTCCTGCTGGTCTGCGCGAGTGAGGATCCGGCGTACGCGGAGGCGGAGCCTCCCGTGACCACCGTCACCCTCCACCCCGAACGGATTGCCGATGCGGCGGTGTCCGCCCTGGTCAAGCTGATCGAATCGGGGCATGCGGAATCGCCAGGGCAGTACACCGTCCCCGCATCCCTACGGGTGCGTGCCTCGTCCCTGCCCCCGGACATGTACTAGAGTTATCTCGACATCGAGATATCTGCCGAAGGCGTACCGCAGCCGCCCCCGCTGGTAAGGGTTACCTAACTTAGCCTTACCTTAGCGGATTGGCCAAGGGGCTTGGCGGCAGGATGCGGTCATACGCGCGAAATTCATGCATGAAGGAGACTGTCGTGTCGGCGAACAGCTTCGACGCCCGCAGCACGCTGCAGGTGGGCGACGAGTCGTACGAGATCTTCCGGCTGGACAAGGTTGAGGGCTCGGCCCGCCTGCCCTACAGCCTGAAGGTGCTGCTGGAGAACCTGCTCCGTACCGAGGACGGCGCGAACATCACCGCCGACCACATCCGGGCGCTCGGCGGCTGGGACTCCCAGGCTCAGCCCAGCCAGGAGATCCAGTTCACGCCGGCCCGCGTGATCATGCAGGACTTCACCGGCGTCCCCTGTGTCGTGGACCTCGCCACCATGCGTGAGGCCGTGAAGGCCCTCGGCGGCGACCCGGCGAAGATCAACCCGCTCTCGCCCGCCGAGATGGTCATCGACCACTCGGTCATCGCCGACAAGTTCGGCACGAAGGACGCCTTCGCGCAGAACGTCGAGCTGGAGTACGGCCGCAACAAGGAGCGCTACCAGTTCCTGCGCTGGGGCCAGACCGCCTTCGACGACTTCAAGGTCGTCCCCCCGGGCACCGGCATCGTGCACCAGGTCAACATCGAGCACCTGGCCCGCACGGTCATGGTCCGGGGTGGCCAGGCGTACCCCGACACCCTCGTCGGCACCGACTCGCACACCACCATGGTCAACGGCCTGGGCGTGCTGGGCTGGGGCGTCGGCGGCATCGAGGCCGAGGCCGCGATGCTCGGCCAGCCGGTCTCCATGCTGATCCCGCGCGTCGTGGGCTTCAAGCTGACCGGCGAGCTGCCCACCGGCACCACCGCCACCGACCTGGTGCTGACCATCACCGAGATGCTGCGCAAGCACGGCGTCGTCGGCAAGTTCGTCGAGTTCTACGGTGAGGGCGTCGCCGCCACCTCCCTCGCGAACCGCGCCACCATCGGCAACATGTCGCCGGAGTTCGGCTCGACCGCCGCCGTCTTCCCGATCGACGACGAGACCCTGAAGTACCTGCGCCTGACCGGCCGCGACGCCCAGCAGGTCGCGCTCGTCGAGGCGTACGCCAAGGAGCAGGGCCTGTGGCTGGACCCGGCCGCCGAGCCGGACTTCTCCGAGAAGCTGGAGCTCGACCTCTCCACGGTCGTCCCCTCCATCGCCGGCCCGAAGCGCCCGCAGGACCGCATCGTCCTCGCCAACGCCTCCCAGCAGTTCGCGCTCGACGTGCGCAACTACGTCGAGGACGACGACGAGGCGGGCAAGGAGTCCTTCCCGGCCTCCGACGCCCCGGCCTCCGCCAACGGCGTCCCGAGCCGCCCGACCCAGGTCACCCTGGCCGACGGCACCTCCTTCGAGATCGACCACGGCGCCGTCACCGTCGCCGCGATCACCTCCTGCACCAACACCTCGAACCCCTACGTCATGGTCGCCGCGGCGCTCGTGGCCAAGAAGGCGGTCGAGAAGGGCCTGTCCCGCAAGCCGTGGGTCAAGACCACCCTGGCCCCCGGTTCGAAGGTCGTCACCGACTACTTCGACAAGGCCGGCCTGACCCCGTACCTCGACAAGATGGGCTTCAACCTCGTCGGGTACGGCTGCACCACCTGCATCGGCAACTCCGGTCCGCTGGACGAGGAGATCTCGAAGGCGATCAACGAGCACGACCTCGCGGTCACCTCGGTGCTCTCCGGCAACCGCAACTTCGAGGGCCGGATCAACCCCGACGTCAAGATGAACTACCTGGCCTCCCCGCCGCTGGTCGTCGCGTACGCCATCGCGGGCTCCATGAAGGTGGACATCACCACCGAGGCCATCGGCACCGACACCGAGGGCAACCCGGTCTTCCTCAAGGACATCTGGCCCTCCGAGGCCGAGGTCAACGACGTCGTGGCGAACGCCATCGGCGAGGACATGTTCAGCAAGTCCTACCAGGACGTCTTCGCGGGCGACGCCCAGTGGCAGGCGCTGTCGATCCCGACCGGCAACACCTTCGAGTGGGACCCGCAGTCCACCTACGTGCGCAAGCCCCCCTACTTCGAGGGCATGACGATGGAGACCACCCCGGTCTCCGACATCACCGGCGCCCGCGTGCTGGCGAAGCTGGGCGACTCGGTCACCACCGACCACATCTCCCCGGCCGGTGCGATCAAGGCCGACACCCCGGCCGGCAAGTACCTCACGGAGCACGGCGTCGAGCGCCGCGACTTCAACTCGTACGGTTCCCGCCGCGGCAACCACGAGGTCATGATCCGCGGTACCTTCGCCAACATCCGCCTGCGCAACCAGATCGCGCCGGGCACCGAGGGCGGCTTCACCCGCGACTTCACCGTCGAGGGCGCACCCGTCTCCTTCATCTACGACGCCTCCCAGAACTACCAGGCCGCCGGCATCCCGCTGGCCATCCTGGCGGGCAAGGAGTACGGCTCCGGCTCCTCCCGCGACTGGGCGGCCAAGGGCACCGCGCTGCTCGGCGTCAAGGCCGTCATCGCCGAGTCCTACGAGCGCATCCACCGCTCCAACCTGATCGGCATGGGCGTCCTGCCCCTGCAGTTCCCCGAGGGCGCCACCGCGGCCTCCCTGGGCCTCACCGGCGAGGAGACCTTCTCCTTCACCGGTGTGGAGGAGCTGAACAACGGCACCACCCCGCGCACCGTCAAGGTGTCCACCGACACGGGCGTGGAGTTCGACGCGGTCGTCCGCATCGACACGCCGGGTGAGGCGGACTACTACCGCAACGGCGGCATCATGCAGTACGTGCTGCGCAACCTGATCCGCGGCTAAGCACCACCGCGGGCCGGCCGCGAACCGGCGCCGAAGGGCCGTATCCCCGAAAGGGGGTACGGCCCTTCCGCTTGTCCGGCGGCCGGCGCAGATGACGGCCAGGTCTCAACTCGGAAAAGCTGACCGCCATCCGTGTGCATGATCTTGCTCACGTGAGCGGAAGTGGACTATACCTGTGCCCGTCCGGATCACCGCGCGACGAGCGGTCCGGACCGGGGGGATGGGCGGGGACCTGCGGCGATGTCCGCATGCACGGCAGCCGCCGTGAATTCCCGGCCTCCTTCACACTTCTGACGAAGGCGAGGACATGAGCATGGGATCCACTGGTGAAGGCCTCGGGCGCCGTGATCTGATCAAGCGCTCCGCAGCACTCGGACTGATCACGGTGCCGACGATGAGCTTCCTGTCCGCCTGCGCCTCCGGCGGCGAGGAGAGCACGAAGGGCCCGGACAAGGGCGTCGTCTCCAAGGAGAACCCCTTCGGCGTCGCCAAGGGCAGCAAGCTGGACGTCGTGGTCTTCAAGGGCGGCTTCGGCGACGACTACGCCAAGGCCTGGGAGGCCGCCTTCGACAAGAAGTGGGGCACGACCAGCTCCCACCTGGGCACCCAGGAGATCACCGCCAAGCTGCAGCCGCGCTTCAACGGCGGCAACCCGCCGGACGTCGTCGACGACTCCGGCGCCCAGCAGATCAAGCTGGACGTGCTCGCCAAGGGCAACCAGCTCGCCGACCTCACCGCCGTGCTCGACGCGCCCTCCCTCGACGACCCCACCAAGAAGGTGCGCGACACGCTGGTCGCCGGGGCGATCGAACAGGGCATGCTGGGCGGCAAGTTCGTCGCCCTGAAGTACGTGTACGCCGTGTTCGGCTTCTGGTACTCCGGCAAGCTCTTCAAGGAGAAGGGCTGGACCCCGCCCAAGACCTGGGACGAGTTCCTGGCCGTCTGCACCAAGGCCAAGGAGGCGGGCATCGGCGGTCTCGCGCACCAGGGCAAGTACCCGTACTACATCAACGTGGTCATCATGGACCTGATCGCCAAGAAGGGCGGCCTCGACGCCATCAAGGCGATCGACCACCTCGAGCCGAACGCCTTCGAGGGCAACCCGGCCGCCCTCGCCGCGGTCGAGGCGGTCTACGAGGTGGTGGAGAAGGGCCTGCTGATGCCCGGCACCAACGGCCTCACCCACACGGAGTCCCAGACCGCCTGGAACCAGTACAAGGCGGCCTTCATCCCCTCCGGCTCCTGGCTCGAGAACGAGCAGCTGAAGCAGACCCCGGAGGACTTCGACATGAAGTTCCTGCCGGTGCCGCTGCTCGCCGACAGCAAGCTGCCCGGCGAGGCCATCCGGGCCGGCGTCGACGAGCCCTTCATCGTCCCCGAGAAGGCCGCCAACAAGGCCGGAGGCCTGGAGTTCCTCCGCTCGATGCTGTCCCGCGAATGGTCGACGATCTTCGCCCAGCAGGCCAACTCGCTCACCGTCGTCAAGGACGGCGTGGACCCGAGCGTCAAGCTGCGGCCCGGCACCCAGTCGGCCGTGGACGCGCTCAAGGCCGCGGACACCAACACCTTCAGCTACCGCTACCCCGACTGGTACAGCGAAATGGACACCGAGATCCAGAACGCGTCCAATGAGCTGATGGCGCAGCGGATCCAGCCAAAGGAGTGGATCAAGCGGGCCCAGGCTGCGGTAGACAAGGCGGCCAAGGACCCGAACGCCAAGAACAACCGCCGCAGCTGACACCGCAGGGACGGACACCATGAGCCACGTAGCCCAGAGCAAGGGGCGGGCCGGCTTCATCACCGGCTTCCTCTTCGCGCCCCTCGCGCTGTATCTGACCTTCGTCATCTGGCCGTACGTGCAGACGTTCGGCTATTCGTTCACCAACTGGACGGGCCAGTCCCCGACGTTCGACTTCGTCGGCCTGGACAACTACGCGACGTTGCTGAACGACGAGGTGTTCCGCGGCGCGCTCTGGCACAACCTGCTGCTCCTGGTGTTCGTCCCGGTGATCACCATCCTGCTCGCCCTCTTCTTCGCCTTCATGGTGAACGCGGGAGGGCGCAGCGGGGCGGGCGGGGTGCAGGGCGTCGGCGGCTCGCGCTTCTACAAGGTGGTCTACTTCTTCCCGCAGGTCCTCTCGCTCGCCATCCTCGCCGTCCTCTTCGGCGCGATCTACCGCAGTGACGAGGGCGGCCTGCTCAACGGCTTCCTCATCAAGACGGGCCTGATCTCCGCGCAGCACCCGGTCGAATGGCTCAACGAACCGAACTTCGTGCTCTGGTGCCTGCTCTTCGTGGTCGTCTGGCACGGGGTCGGCTTCTACCTCGTCCTGTTCTCGGCGGCCATGCAGTCCGTACCCAAGGACATCTACGAGGCGGCCCTGCTCGACGGCGCCGGACGCGCCCAGACCTTCTTCAAGGTCACGCTGCCGCTCCTGTGGGATTCTGTGCAGACCTCCGCGGTCTACCTGGGCATCGCCGCGATGGACATGTTCGTCCTCGTGTCGACCATGACCTCGGGCCAGTTCGGCGGCGGACCCGACCACCACAGCGAGGTCATGGCCACGGTGCTGATGCGCAACTTCCTGTACTTCGGCAAGAGCGGCTACGCCTGCGCCATGGGCGTGGTCATGCTCGTCCTGACCATGATCCTCTCTGTCATCACGCTGCGTGCCACCCGCCGCGAGCGCATCGAGTTCTGAGCGGAGTTCCACGATGACTGCACAGTCCACAGTGATCAAGGCTCCGGGCGAGAAGGCCGCGGAGCGGTCCGGGAAGGCCGGCCGGCCGGGGGAGGGGGACAAGCGCCGCTCCGAGGGCGTGGTCCTCAACGTCTTCTCGCACGGATTCCTCGTCCTCTGGGCGATAATGATCGTGCTTCCGCTGGTCTGGCTGGCGCTCGGCGCCTTCAAGACCGACGCGCAGATCGGCGGCTCGGCCCTCACCTGGCCCTCGAACTGGAACTTCGACGCCTTCGGCCGGGCCTGGGACAAGGGCATCGGCGGCTACTTCGCCAACACCCTCATCGTGCTGGTGTTCTCGGTGCCGCTGACCATGCTGTTCGGCTCCATGGCCGCCTACGTACTGGCCCGCTACCCCTTCAAGGGCAACCGGGTCATCTACTACTTCTTCGTCAGCGGGGCGATGTTCCCGGTGTTCCTGGCGCTCGTACCGCTGTTCTTCATGGTCAAGCGCTTCGACATGCTGAACACCTACCAGGGCCTGATCCTGGTGTACGTCGCCTACTCGATGCCGTTCACCGTCTTCTTCATGCACTCCTTCTTCCGGACGCTGCCCACGGCGATCCACGAGGCGGCGGTCATCGACGGGGCCTCCGACACGCGCATCTTCTTCCAGGTGATGCTGCCGATGGCCAAGCCCGGCCTGATCAGCGTCGGGATATTCAATGTCCTGGGGCAATGGAACCAGTACATCCTGCCCGCCGTGCTGATGCAGCCGCAGACGAGCGGCGAGCCCGAGCGCTACATGCTCACGCAGGGGCTCATCCAGCTCCAGTACCAGATGGGCTACGAGACGGACCTGCCGGTGCTGTTCGCCGGCGCCACCATCGCCGTCATCCCGATGCTGGCGGTCTACCTCTCCTTCCAGCGCCAGATCCAGGCCGGCCTGACCTCCGCCACCCTCAAGTAGCGGGGCCGGGCCGGGCCGGCCCGGCCCGGCTCAGGCCGCCGGGTCAGGCACCACCGACCAGCTGACCGCCGAGACCGAGGGGTCGAGCGAGAGGTTGCTGACGGCGTCCTCGAGCGCCTTGCCCTTCTCGCCCTCGGCGGTCAGCAGCGCCGACACCGTCACCCGGCCCGGCACCGGGCCGTCCTGGCTGCGGATCTCCCGGAGCTGGTAGCCGGGCCGGGCCAGCGCGTCCACCAGCCGGTGGCGGATGTGGGCTTCCTCCTCCTCCAGGCACACCGCCTCGAAGTGGTAGTCGGTGGCCACCTCGGCGCCGCCGCGCGGCTCGCGGTCCAGGCGCCGGCCCAGCGGGCGCAGGACCAGGTTGGCCCCGACCACGCCCGCCGTGCCGCAGATCGCCAGCACGAACAGGCCCACGCCCGCCAGGCAGCCCACGGCCGCCGAACACCACAGGGTGGCGGCCGTGTTCAGGCCCCGGACGCTCAGCCCGTCGCGCATGATCACGCCGGCCCCGAGGAAGCCGATCCCGGAGACGATCTGGGCGGCGACCCGGGAGCCGTCGTAGTTCACCTCCGAGGCCGCGCTGAGGAACCCGTACTGCGAGAGCAGCACGAACAGCGCCGCCCCGCCCGCCACCAGGGCGTTCGTACGCAGTCCCGCGAGGCGGGCCCGCCACTGCCGTTCGAGGCCGATGACGGCTCCGAGTCCGAGCGCGGCGGCCAGGTGCGCGGCCATGTCCCATTCGGTGAGCTGCATCGGCCTCTCCCTTCTCTTTCCTCGGGCCCTAGAGCCAGGTGTTGAACGTGCGGATGTACCAGGTCTTCACGAGCTGGGTGAGCGTGCAGTACGCGAGGAGCACGCCGATCAGCCACGGGAAGTAGCTCGCCGGCAGGGCCACGAAGCCCAGCGAGCCGGCCAGCGGGGAGAACGGCAGGTAGAGGCCGGTCAGCACCGCGAGGACCGTCATCACCATG
Organism: Streptomyces sp. NPDC058525; assembly: GCF_042719495.1. Taxonomy (NCBI): domain Bacteria; kingdom Bacillati; phylum Actinomycetota; class Actinomycetes; order Kitasatosporales; family Streptomycetaceae; genus Streptomyces; species Streptomyces sp. NPDC058525. The sequence continues at coordinate 20,751 of NZ_JBHXNP010000054.1, read as the reverse complement.
ACCGGCCAGGAGGCCCGGGACTGGATGAAGGGGATCTTCCGGGTACGGATCATGTGGACGATCAGGGTCTGCGAGAGCAGGCCCTCGATGAACCAGCCGGACTGGAAGAGCGACTGGCTCGCCTCGCTGTTGGCGGCGAACACGTTCCACATGATCAGGAACATCGAGATGTCGAAGATGGAGCTGACGGGTCCGATGGTGACCATGAAGCGGAAGATGCCCTTGGCGTCCCAGTTGCGGGGCTTGCGCAGGTACTCCTCGTCCATCCGGTCCCACGGGGTGGCCAGCTGGGAGATGTCGTAGACCAGGTTCTGCACCAGCAGCATGATCGCGAGCATCGGCTGGAAGGGGATGAACGCGCTCGCCACCAGCACCGAGAAGACATTGCCGAAGTTCGACGACGCCGTCATCTTGATGTACTTGATCGTGTTGCCGAAGGTGGTCCGGCCCTGGACCACGCCCTGCTCCAGGACGGTCAGGTCCTTCTCCAGCAGGATGATGTCGGCCGACTCCTTGGCGATGTCGACGGCGGTGTCCACGGAGATGCCGACATCGGCGTCGCGCAGCGCGGCGGCGTCGTTGATGCCGTCGCCGAGGAACCCGACGGTGTGCCCGTCGGCCTGCAGGGCCCGCACGATCCGCGCCTTCTGGACCGGGTTGACCTTGGCGAACACGGTCGTACGGGCGGCCAGCGCGCGCAGCGCCGGCTCGTCGAGGGCGTCGGTCTCGGAGCCGAGGACCACGTGGCCCACGTCGATGCCGACGTCGGCGCAGACCCGGGCGGCCACGAGGTCGTTGTCGCCGGTGACCACCTTGACCGCGATGCCCTTGTCGGCCAGGCCCTGGAGCGCCCGGGCGGCGTCGGCCTTCGGCGGGTCGAGGAAGGCGAGGAAGCCGATCAGCGTCAGCCCGTCCTCGTCGGCGACCGTGTAGGTGTCGCGCGGCACGGCGATCGTGCGGGTGGCGACGGCCAGGACCCGCAGGCCCTTGCGGTTGTTGTCCTCGGCGATGCGGGTGGCGTGCCACCGCAGCTGTTCGGTGAGCTCGACCTTCTCGCCGCGGTCCGTCATGTGCGTGCAGAGGCCGAGGACCTCCTCGACCGCACCCTTGGTGATCATGACGTGCTCGGAGCGGCCGAGGTCGCCCACGATGCTGTTGCGGCCCAGGACCACGGACATCCGGCGCCGGGCGAAGTCGAAGGGGATCTCGTCGACCATCGAGAACCGTGCGTCGACGACAACCTCCTCGGCCTCGTTGACGCGGTCGATGACCGCCTGGTCCATCAGGTTCTTCAGACCGGTCTGGAAGTGGGAGTTGAGGTAGCCGTACTCCAGCACCTCGTTGTCCTCGTTGCCGTGCACGTCCAGGTAGCGGTCGAGGACGATCCGGTCCTCGGTGAGGGTGCCGGTCTTGTCCGTGCAGAGCACGTCCATGGCGCCCAGGTTCTGGATGGCGCCCAGCCGCTTGACGACCACCTTGCGCTTGGACATGGCGACCGCGCCGCGCGCCAGGTTGGCGGAGACCACCATCGGCAGCATCTCGGGGGTCAGGCCGACCGCGACGGCGATACCGAAGAGGAAGGCTTCGTTCCAGTCGCCCTTGGTGAGCCCGTTGACCAGGAAGACCACCGGGACCATGACCAGCATGAAGCGGATCAGCAGGAAGCTGACCTTGCGCACGCCGTTGTCGAAGTTGGTCTGCGGGCGCTCGCCGACCAGCGAGCCGGCCATCGAGCCGAAGTAGGTGTCGGCGCCGGTGGCGACGACGACTCCGGTGGCGGTGCCGGAGGTGACCGAAGTGCCCATCAGGCACAGGTTGTCGGCCTCGACCGGGTCGGTCGTCTCCTGCTGGCCGAGGTCCTCCGCGCGGGTGTCGGCCTTGGCGACCGGCAGGGACTCGCCGGAGAGCGCGGCCTGGCCGACCATCAGGTCCTTGGAGGTGATCAGCCGCAGGTCGGCCGGGATCAGGTCGCCGGCGGCCAGCTTGACCACGTCGCCCGGGACCACCTGGTCCATGGGCACCTCGAAGGTGGTGGGCCCGGAGCCGCTGCCGGCCCGGCGCTGCACCGCGCAGGTGGTGGTGACGAGCTTCTTCAGCGCGTCGGCGGCGCGGCCCGAGCGGTACTCCTGCCAGAAGCGCAGCAGCCCGCTGATGCCCACCATCACGGAGAGGATGACGACGCCCGGGTCCTCGGGGTCCTGCCAGTACATGACGGCGGCCAGGAAGACCAGGACGGCGATGAAGGGGTTCCAGTAGGCCTTGGCCAGCTGGACGAACCAGAACGGCGCGCGCTCCTGTGCGACGACGTTGCGGCCGTGCCGCTCCAGGCGCAGCGCGGCCTCGGCGTGGGTCAGGCCGTTGCGCGAGGCGTCGACGGACTGCAGGGCGTGGGTGCCCGGGCGGGTGCTGAGGCCGGAGAGCCGCTCGCCGACGAGGCGGGTACGGGACTCCAGCTCGGCGGCCTTGCGCTCGCGGCGGGTCCGGCCCGGCGGAGCGAGCTTCGTGGGGGTGCGAGGGGTGAGCATGGTCATGACGAATACCTCCCTCCACTGCGTCCGGGCAGCACGGAGCCGCGCGGTCACGTGGAGTGATCATGGGTCGGCGCAGGGTGCCGCGGACGGGCCACGGGATGCGCCGGGGGCATGGATGACGTATGCCTGACAGAAGAATCAGGACATGCGGAAGGAAAAGGAGAAACGCGAAACGCACGGAGCCGCCGCGGACGGCCGCGGCCGTGCGCGCTCAGGGAAAAGCCGACCGATCAGCGGATCGGGGGAACAGCGGATCGCCGGCCCGGTGGATCGGAAAGGGCCGACGGATCAGACGGCGAGAGCGAGAGCGCGGCAAGGACTTCGATCGGGACTCATCCCGAACACCTCCTCGCGTAGCGCTGTCATTACGGGGCGCGGTCCGGCCGGAAAGGCCGCAGAGGACCGGCGCCTCAGCGACCGTAGCACGATCTACGCGACCGTTCTCTCCCTCTTATGGCCGATGTGGTGGTTTGGTCCTGTGTCAGCCTCTTGACGTCTGGATGCGCAAAGGCTCGACTTAAGGTTCACAAGTTGGAGAGACGCCGGGGTCTCGGAGCGCGCAGCGCCGTTCCCCCGGCCGGGGGGCGACGGCTGGCCGTCGCTTATGGGCAGGAGTGGATGAGTCGTGCAGACTCCCGGATCGCAGTCCTCGCTGCATCGCGCGAATCTCGAACGGGTCGTGCGGGCGGTGCGGCTCGCGGGTTCGCTGACCCAGGCGGAGATCGCCCGTGCCACCGGACTGTCGGCGGCCACGGTCTCCAACATCGTCCGCGAGCTCAAGGAGGGCGGGACCGTCGAGGTCACCGACACCTCGGCGGGCGGCCGGAGGGCCCGCAGCGTGTCGCTCAGCGGGGACGCGGGCATCGTGATCGGCGTGGACTTCGGCCACACCCACCTGCGGGTGGCCGTCGGCAACCTCGCCCACCAGGTGCTGGCCGAGGAGGCCGAGCCGCTGGACGTGGACGCCTCCTGGGTGGACGGCTTCGACCGGGCGGAAGCGCTGGTCGGACGGCTGATCGCGGGCATCGGGGTGAGCCTGGACAAGGCCATCGGCGTCGGCCTCGGCGTGCCCGGCCCGATCGACGTGGAGTCGGGGACCCTCGGCTCGACCGCGATCCTGCCCGGCTGGGCCGGGATCAACCCGCGCGAGGAGCTCTCGCGGCGCCTCGGCGTGCCCGTGTACGTGGACAACGACGCGAACCTCGGGGCCCTCGGCGAGCTCGTGTGGGGGAGCGGTCGCGGGGTGAAGGACCTCGCCTACATCAAGGTGGCCAGCGGCGTCGGCGCGGGGCTGGTGATCAACGGTCAGATCTACCGCGGCCCGGGCGGTACGGCCGGCGAGATCGGGCACATCACCCTCGACGAGTCCGGCCCCGTCTGCCGCTGCGGGAACCGCGGCTGCCTGGAGACCTTCGCGGCGGCCCGGTACGTGCTCCCCCTCCTCCAGGGCAGCCACGGACCGGAGTTGACGATGGAACGGGTGGTGGAGCTGGCCCGCGACGGGGACCCGGGCTGCCGCCGCGTCATCACCGATGTGGGGCGCCACGTCGGCAGCGGAGTGGCCAGTCTGTGCAACCTCCTGAACCCGAGCCGGGTGGTCCTCGGCGGCTCGCTCGCGGAGGCCGGTGAACTCGTCCTGGCTCCCATCCGTGAATCCGTGGGGAGGTACGCGATCCCGAGCGCCGCCCGCCAGCTGTCGGTGCTGACGGGTTCGCTGGGCGGACGGGCCGAAGTGCTGGGCGCACTCGCCCTGGTGCTCAGCGAGATGGGCGATTCGACGCTTTTGTCAGACCATGGAAGTGGAGTGCGAACTCCAGCCGCCATGTCTTCAGTTAGATAACGGATGGCACCGTTGTCATCTCGTTAAGGATTCACTCCTTGACGGCAAACTTGCGGCCGGGGTTGACTCACACCCACCTCGGCCGCAGTGTTGCGGCCTCGTCAGGGAGGTTCAAGTAATGAACACGCGTATGCGCAGAGCCGCCGTAGCCGTAGCTGCCGGTGCGATGGCCGTTTCGCTTGCCGCCTGTGGCAGTGCCAAGGAGGCCGGCGACAAGACCAAGGAGACCGGAGCCGCCGCGGGCGACGCCATCAAGGTCGGTCTCCTGCTCCCGGAGAACCAGACCGCGCGCTACGAGAAGTTCGACAAGCCGCTCATCGAGAAGAAGGTCGCCGAACTCACCGGCGGCAAGGGCCAGGTCGTCTACGCGAACGCCAAGCAGGACGCGACCACCCAGAACTCCCAGGTCGACACGATGATCACCAACAAGGTGAACGTCCTCATCATCGACGCGGTGGACTCCAAGGCCATCGCCGGCTCGGTCAAGAAGGCCAAGGAGGCCGGCATCCCGGTCGTCGCCTACGACCGCCTGGCCGAGGGCCCGATCGACGCCTACACCTCCTTCGACAACGAAGAGGTCGGCAAGGTCCAGGGCAAGGCGCTGCTCGAGGCGCTGGGCGACAAGGCCAAGGACGGCCAGATCGTCATGATGAACGGCTCGGTCACCGACCCGAACGCCAAGCTCTTCAAGTCCGGTGCGCACTCCGTCCTCGACGGCAAGGTGAACATCGGCAAGGAGTACGACACCGTCGAGTGGAAGCCGGAGAACGCCAACACCAACATGGCGGCCGCCCTCTCGGCGCTCGGCAAGGACAAGGTCATCGGCGTCTACTCCGCCAACGACGGCATGGCGGGCGGCATCATCACCGCCCTCAAGGCCGCCGGCCTCTCCACCCTGCCCCCGGTCACCGGCCAGGACGCCGAACTCGCCGGAGTCCAGCGCATCGTCGCGGGCGAGCAGTTCATGAGCGTCTACAAGCCGTACGCCCCCGAGGCCGAGGCCGCGGCGAAGATGGCCGTCGCCCTCGCCAAGGGCGAGAAGGTCACCGGCGTCACCACCTCCACGGTCGACAGCCCGACCACCAAGGGCGTCCCGTCCGTGCTGATCCCGGTCGTCTCGCTCACCAAGAACAACATCAAGGACACCGTCATCAAGGACGGCGTCTACACGGCCGACGAGATCTGCACCGACAAGTACGCGGCCGCCTGCGCCGCCCTCGGCCTCAAGTAAGGCCCCCGTCGCCCACGAGGCGGCCCCCGCGCCTGCCCGGCGCCCCGCCCCTTCTTCCCCCGCCACCCGCGGGGCGCCGGGCAGAAACGTTCCCCCCAGCCTTTACTTCCCCCATTCGCCCCGCTCCTGCTCTTTTGCACGACATCCCCGCCGGTCAGGCGGCGAAGGAGATGGTTCATGTGTCCGCTGCGCCCGTGCTGGCGTTGCGAGGGGTCTCGAAGCGGTTCGGCGCCGTTCAGGCCCTGACCGACGTAGAACTCGAGATCCACTCCGGTGAAGTGGTCGCCCTCGTCGGCGACAACGGCGCCGGCAAGTCCACGCTGGTCAAGACGATCGCCGGCGTGCACCCCATCGATGACGGCGTCATCGAGTGGGAGGGCCGCCCGGTCTCCATCGGCAAGCCCCACGACGCCCAGAACCTGGGCATCGCGACGGTCTACCAGGACCTCGCGCTGTGCGACAACATCGACGTCGTCGGCAACCTCTTCCTCGGCCGCGAGCTCAAGCGCCGCGGTGTCCTGGACGAGGTGGAGATGGAGCGCCGCGCCCGCGAGCTCCTGACCACGCTGTCCATCCGGATCCCCAGTGTCCGGATCCCCATCGCCTCGCTCTCCGGCGGCCAGCGCCAGACCGTGGCCATCGCCCGTTCGATGCTCGGCGAGCCCAAGCTCGTGATCCTCGACGAGCCCACCGCCGCCCTCGGCGTCGAGCAGACCGCACAGGTCCTCGACCTGGTGGAACGGCTGCGCGAGCGCGGCCACGCCGTGATCCTCATCAGCCACAACATGGCCGATGTGAAGGCCGTCGCCGACAAGGTCGCGGTCCTGCGGCTGGGCCGCAACAACGGCGTCTTCACCGTCGCCGACACCTCGCAGGAAGAGATCATCTCCGCCATCACGGGAGCCACGGACAACGCCGTGACCCGCCGCGCGGCCCGTACCGGGGAGGCTCGCAAGTGAGCACCGACAACCCACCCGCCGTCCCGCTCGACAAGGCGTCGGACGCCGCCGAGCACGAGGTCGTCAACCCGGCCGCGGCGGCAGACGCCATCCCGGCCGTGGACCCCCGCCTGCTCGTCCGCGAGCAGGGCCTGTCCGGCTACCTCAGCGAGTTCGGGCGCAAGATGAAGGCCGGCGACCTGGGCTCCATCCCGGTCGTCATCGGCCTGATCATCATCTGGTCCATCTTCCAGGGCCTGAACTCGAACTTCCTCTCCCCGGAGAACCTCTCCAACATCGCCATCACGATGGTCGCCACCGGCATGATGGCCGTCGGCATCATCTTCGTGCTGCTGCTCGGCGAGATCGACCTCTCGGTCGGCTCGGTCAGCGGCGTCTCGGGCGCGATCGTCGCCGTCCTCGCCGTCACCAACGGCGTGAACGAATGGCTCGCCATCCTCGCGGCCATCGCCGGCGGCGCCCTGATCGGCTCCATCCACGGCTTCTTCTTCGCCAAGATCGGCGCCCCGGCCTTCGCCGTCACCCTGTCGGGCCTGCTCTTCTGGTCCGGCGCCATGCTGCAGATCCTCGGCAGCAACGGCACGATCAACCTCGACTCCGAGGGCGTGGTCGGGCAGCTGACCACCTACTTCTTCTCGGACGTCGCGGTCGGCTACGGCCTGGCGGCGGTCGCGGTGGCCGGGTACTTCCTCGCCACCTTCTTCGACAACCGGCGCCGCGAGGCCGCCGGGGTCCCCTCCCGGCCGCTCGGCGAGATCCTGCTGCGCACCGGCCTGCTCGCGGTGTTCACCTTCGGGCCCGCGATGGTGTTCAACCAGTACAAGGGCCTGCCGCTCGCGGTGGTGCTGTTCGTGCTGGCCCTGGTCGCCACGGACTTCGTGCTGCGCCGCACGACCTTCGGCCGGAACGTCTTCGCACTCGGCGGCAGCGTCGAGGCCTCCCGCCGCGCGGGCATCAACGTCACCGGCATCCGCATCGCGGTCTTCGCCATCGCCGGCACCTTCGCCGCCATCGGCGGGCTCTTCTGGGCCTCCAAGATCGCGGCGGCCAACCAGAGCGCCGGCGCCGGCGACCTGCTGATGAACGTGATCGCGGCGGCCGTCATCGGCGGCACCAGCCTCTTCGGCGGCCGGGGCCGGACCTGGAACGCCCTCCTCGGCGTCATGGTCATCACCTCGATCCAGTACGGTCTGGCCCTGGAGGGAATCGCGACTCCGATCCAGTACATGATCACGGGTGCCGTACTGCTGGCCACCGTGGTCATCGACTCGGTCACGCGCAAGACCCAGAAGACGGCCGGACGGGCCTGACGCCTGCCCGGTCGCCCGGGTCGCCGGTAAGACCCGTCACAGTGCCCGGTGCCACTTCGCGTGGCGCCGGGCATCCGTGCGTGCGCGGCCGCGTACGCCTGTGCGGGTATACGCCCGTTTGTGATGTGTGACCCCGTGGCGGTGCGTACATGTATGACAAAGGTGTGACCCAGCCGGGACGGCCCGATGACCGCGCCCGCCGACGGAACATTAGACTCGACAGACCAGCAAGCAACTGCAAGGAGGCACGGGTGCTGCTGACCCGCATCAAGGGACCGCGCGATCTGGACCGGCTCAGCCAGGAGGAGCTCGACCAGCTCGCCGCAGAGATCAGGTCCTTCCTCGTCGACGCCGTCTCCAAGACCGGCGGGCACCTCGGCCCCAACCTTGGGGTGGTCGAACTGACGATCGCCCTGCACCGGGTCTTCGACTCGCCCAAGGACAAGGTCCTCTTCGACACCGGCCACCAGGCCTACGTCCACAAGCTGCTCACCGGCCGCCAGGACTTCGGGAACCTGCGCTCCAAGGGCGGCCTGTCCGGCTACCCCTCGCGCGCCGAGTCCGACCACGACGTGATCGAGAACTCGCACGCCTCCACCGTGCTGGGCTGGGCCGACGGCATCGCCAAGGCCAACGAGGTGCTCGGCCGCGAGGACCACCACGTCGCCGCCGTCATCGGCGACGGCGCGCTGACCGGCGGCATGGCCTGGGAGGCGCTGAACAACATCGCCGCCGCCAAGGACCGCCCCCTGGTCATCGTCGTCAACGACAACGAGCGCTCGTACGGCCCCACCATCGGCGGCCTCGCGAACCACCTGGCGACCCTGCGCACCACGGACGGCTACGAGCGCTTCCTGGCCCGCGGCAAGGACCTCCTGGAGCGCACGCCGGTCGTCGGCAAGCCGCTCTACGAGACCCTGCACGGGGCCAAGAAGGGCCTCAAGGACTTCATCGCCCCGCAGGGCATGTTCGAGGACCTGGGCCTGAAGTACATCGGCCCCATCGACGGCCACGACATCGAGGCCCTGGAGTCCGCCCTCACGCGCGCCAAGCGCTTCAGCGGCCCGGTCATCGTGCACTGCCTCACCCAGAAGGGCCGCGGCTACGAGCCCGCCGTCCAGGACGAGGCGGACCGCTTCCACGCGGTCGGCGTGATCCACCCGGACACCGGCCTGCCGGTCTCCACCGACGCGGCCAGCTGGACCTCGGTCTTCGCCGACGAGATGGTCAAGCTCGGCAAGGAGCGCAAGGACATCGTCGCGATCACCGCGGCCATGCTCCAGCCGGTCGGCCTGAAGAAGTTCGCGGACGCCTACCCGGACCGGATCTTCGACGTCGGCATCGCCGAGCAGCACGGCGCCACCTCGGCGGCGGGTCTGGCCACCGGCGGCGCCCACCCGGTCTTCGCGGTGTACGCGACCTTCCTCAACCGCGCCTTCGACCAGGTCCTGATGGACGTGGCCCTGCACAAGTGCGGCGTCACCTTCGTCCTGGACCGCGCCGGCGTCACCGGCACCGACGGCGCCTCCCACAACGGCATGTGGGACATGTCCATCCTCCAGGTCGTCCCCGGCCTGCGGCTGGCCGCCCCGCGCGACGCGGAGCAGCTGCGGGCCCAGCTGAACGAGGCCGTCCAGGTCAAGGACGCGCCGACCGTGGTGCGCTTCTCCAAGGGCGTCGTCGGCCCGGCCGTCCCGGCCGTCGGCCGCATCGGCGGCATGGACGTGCTGCGCGTACCGGCCCCCGAGGTCACCCGGCCGGACGTGCTGCTCGTCTCGGTCGGCGCACTCGCCCCGATGTGCCTGGAGATCGCCGATCTGCTGGACAAGCAGGGCATCTCCACCACCGTCGTCGACCCCCGCTGGGTCAAGCCGGTGGACGAGGCGCTGGCCCCGCTCGCCGACCGCCACCGCGTGGTCGTCACGGTCGAGGACAACAGCCGGGCCGGCGGTGTCGGCTCCGCCGTCGCGCAAGCCCTGCGGGACGCGGGCGTCGACGTGCCGCTGCGCGACTTCGGCATCCCGCAGCGCTTCCTCGACCACGCCTCCCGCAAGGAGGTCATGGCCGAAATCGGACTGACCGCTCCGGACATCGCCCGGCAGGTCACCGGCCTGGTGGCCAAGCTGGACGGGCGCTACGACAGCGAGCCGGCCGCCGCCGTCGACTAGACGGCTATCGGCCACTGGGTCGACGCGCGGTTGCACGGCACGGGCCGGGAGATCACCCTTGAAGGGGTGGGCCTCCCGGCCCGTTCGCGTGCGTCACCTTGTTCGGAGGTGCGTTGGTGAGTACGGATCTGAACAGTCCATTCCGCACCAAGTCGGTCGAGCAGTCCATCCGGGACACCGAAGAGCCGGAGCATTCGCTCAAGAAGTCGCTCTCGGCCTGGGACCTGACCGTCTTCGGCGTCGGCGTCATCATCGGCACCGGCATCTTCGTCCTCACCGGCAAGGTGGCCAAGGAGACCGCCGGCCCCGCCACCGCCCTGGCCTTCGTCGCCGCGGGCGTGGTGTGCGCGCTCGCCGCGCTCTGCTACGCGGAGTTCGCCTCGACCGTCCCCGTCGCCGGTTCGGCCTACACCTTCTCCTACGCCTCGATCGGCGAGCTCCCGGCCTGGATCATCGGCTGGGACCTCGTACTGGAATTCGCCCTGGGCACGGCGGTGGTCGCCGTCGGCTGGTCCGGGTACGTCCGCTCGCTCATGGACAACGCGAGCATCCATCTGCCCGTCGCGCTCCAGGGGCCGGACGTCAAGGGCGGCACCTTCGACCTGCTGGCCTTCATCCTCGTGCTGGTGCTGACCGTGGTCCTGGTGGTCGGGGTGAAGCTGTCCGCCCGGATCACGGCCCTGGTCGTCGCGATCAAGGTCACGGTGGTGCTCATCGTGATCTTCGCGGGCCTGTTCTTCATCAAGGGCAGCAACTACAAGCCCTTCATCCCGGAGGCGGTCAAACAGGAGGGCGGCGCGGGGCTCGACGCCCCGCTGGTCCAGCTGATCTTCGGTTACGAGCCCACCAACTTCGGCATCATGGGCATCTTCACCGCGGCCTCCGTGGTGTTCTTCGCCTTCATCGGCTTCGACGTGGTCGCCACGGCCGCCGAGGAGACCAAGCTGCCGCAGCGGGACATGCCGCGCGGCATCCTCGGCTCGCTGCTGATCTGCACCGTGCTGTACGTGGCGGTCTCGCTCGTGGTCACCGGCATGCAGCACTACAGCGAACTGTCGGTGAGCGCGCCCCTGGCGGACGCGTTCAAGGCCGCCGGGCATCCCGTGTACGGCGGCATCATCAGCTTCGGCGCCGCGGTGGGCCTCACCACGGTCTGCATGATCCTGCTGCTGGGCCAGACCCGCGTGTTCTTCGCCATGAGCCGCGACGGCCTGCTGCCGCGCTTCTTCTCGGTGACCCACCCGAAGTTCCGCACCCCGTACCGTCCGACGATCCTGCTCGGCGTGGTCATCGCGATCGTCGCCGGGTTCACCAGCATCAACGAACTGGCGACGCTGGTGAACATCGGCACGCTCTTCGCCTTCGTGGTCGTGGCGCTCGGCGTGATCATCCTGCGCCGCACCCGCCCCGACCTGCACCGGTCCTTCCGCACCCCGTGGGTGCCCGTGGTGCCGATCCTGTCGATCGCCGCCTCGGTCTGGCTGATGCTCAACCTGCCGGCCGAGACCTGGGCGCGCTTCGCCGCCTGGATGGCGCTCGGCATCATCGTCTACTACGCGTACGGACGCAGCCACAGCCGGCTGGGCCGCAGCGGCCCCGACGCCAAGTACTAGCTCAGCCCTTCGCCGGGGAGTCCTTCGCGGAGGCCGGGATCTTCTGGTCCTTGCGGAGGGCTTCCCACAGCTGGGTCGCCTGCGGCTCGGCCACGACCACGCGGTTGGGGTCGACCTTGTCGTAGGCGACCGGCAGCATGATCGTCTCCATGGTCTCCGGGTCCACGCCCTTCATGCTCTGCGCGAAGTCGGAGAGCGCGGTGAGCGAGGCCAGGTCGGAGTCGGTGGTCAGCGACTTGGTCGCGGCGTCGGCGAGCTTGTAGAGGCGCGCCGGGTTCCCGAAGGCGTCCTGCTTCTTTATCTCGGACAGCATCGCCATCATGAACTGCTGCTGGAGCCCGATGCGTCCGAGGTCGCTGCCGTCCCCGTAGCCGTAGCGGGTACGGACGAACTTCAGCGAGTCGGAGCCGTTCAGCCGGTGCGTGCCCACGTCCAGCTTCAGGCCGCCCTTGGCGCCGCTCATCGGCTTGTCGAGGGTGACGGTGACCCCGCCCAGCGCGTCGACCAGCCCCTTGAAGCCGGCGAAGTCCACCTCGACGAAGTGGTCCACGCGGATTCCGGAGAGCTGCTCCACGGTGTTGACCACACAGGCCGGACCGGCGAGCGAGTAGACGGAGTTGAACATGACCCGCTTCGCCGACGGCACGGTCTTGCCGTCGCGGTCCTTGCACTCGGGCCGGGTGATCAGCGTGTCGCGGGGGATGCTCACCGCGGTCGCCTTGGCCCGGCCCTCGGGTATGTGCACCAGCATCGCGGTGTCCGAGCGGGCCCCGCCGACGTCGCCGTGGTCGAGGTCGCCGTTGGCTCCGGCCCGCGAGTCGGAGCCGAGCACCAGGATGTTCTGCGCGTTCGCGACCACCTTCGGCGGCCGGTTGTCGCCGATCGCCTGATCCAGGTCGACGCTGGAGATGTTGCCGTCGAGGTGGCTGTACGCCCACCAGCCGGCCCCGGCCGAGCCCAGGATCAGCACGGCTACCAGCAGCAGGGTGATCCGCAGAATGCGGCGTCGGCGGCGCCTGGGCCGCGCGTGCGTGTCCGTCATGGGGGTGAATCTTAGACAGATATTCGAACGGCCGAAGCCCGCCCCCCGAAGGGGGCGGGCCACGCCGTGCGCTACCGGTCCGCGACCCGGACTAGGCCGGGACGCTCGCGATGCCGGGGGCGAGGAACTTCTTGCCGTTCACGCGCTCCGAGACGCCCTCGCGGTCCAGGTACGGCGTGATGCCGCCCAGGTGGAAGGGCCAGCCGGCGCCCGTGATGAGGCAGAGGTCGATGTCCTGGGCCTCGGCCACGACACCCTCCTCCAGCATCAGGCCGATCTCCTGCGCCACCGCGTCCAGGACGCGGTCGCGGACCTGCTCCTCCGTCAGGACGGCGTCGCCCTGGACGAGGAGGGCGGCGACCTCGGGGTCCAGCTCCGGCTTGCCGGAATCGTAGACGTAGAAGCCGCGCTTGCCGGCCTTGACCACGGCCGCCAGGTTCGGGGAGACGGTGAAGCGCTCCGGGAAGGCGCGGTTCAGGGTCTCGGAGACGTGCAGACCGATCGCCGGGCCCACGAGCTCCAGCAGCACCAGAGGGGACATCGGCAGGCCGAGCGGCTCGATGGCCTTCTCCGCCGTGACCACCGGGGTGCCCTCGTCGATGACGTTCTGGATCTCGCCCATGAAGCGGGTCAGGATGCGGTTCACGACGAACGCCGGGGCGTCCTTGGTGAGGACCGCGGTCTTCTTCAGCTTCTTGGCGACACCGAAGGCCGTGGCCAGCGAGGCGTCGTCGGTCTGCTCACCGCGGACGATCTCCAGCAGCGGGAGGATCGCGACCGGGTTGAAGAAGTGGAAGCCGACCACGCGCTCCGGGTGCCGGAGCTTGGAGGCCATCTCCGACACCGACAGCGAGGAGGTGTTGGTGGCGAGGATCGCGTGCGCCGGGGCGACCGCCTCGACCTCCGCGAACACCTTCTGCTTGACGGACATCTCCTCGAACACGGCCTCGATGATGAAGTCCGCGTCCGCGAAGCCCTCGGCCTTGTCCAGGACACCGGTCACCAGGGCGGTCAGGCGGTTGGCCTTGTCCTGGTTGATGCGGCCCTTGCCGAGCAGCTTCTGGATCTCGGCGTGGACGTAGCCCACGCCCTTGTCCACGCGCTCCTGGTCGATGTCGGTGAGGACCACCGGCACCTCCAGGCGGCGCAGGAACAGCAGCGCCAGCTGCGAGGCCATCAGACCCGCGCCGACGACGCCGACCTTGGTGACCGGACGGGCCAGCGACTTGTCCGGGGCACCGGCCGGGCGCTTGGCGCGCTTCTGGACCAGGTTGAAGGCGTAGATGCCCGAGCGCAGCTCGCCGCCCATGATGAGGTCGGCCAGGGCCGTGTCCTCGGCGTCGAAGCCGGCCTGGAGGTCGCCGTCCTTGGCCGCGGCGATGATGTCCAGCGCGCGGTAGGCGGCCGGAGCGGCGCCATGCACCTTGGAGTCCGCGATGAAGCGGCCCTTGGCGACGGCCGCGTCCCAGGCCTCGCCGCGGTCGACCTCGGCGCGCACGACCTCGGTCTCGCCCGTGAGGACGCGCGCGGTCCACAGGAGCGACTGCTCCAGGAAGTCCGCGCCCTCGAAGATCGCGTCGGCGATGCCGAGCTCGAAGACCTGCTTGCCCTTGAGCTGGCGGTTCTGGTTGAGCGAGTTCTCGATGATGACCGAGACCGCGCGCTCGGCGCCGATCAGGTTCGGCAGGAGGGCGCAGCCGCCCCAGCCGGGAACCAGGCCGAGGAAGACCTCGGGCAGCGAGAAGGCCGGGATGGCCTTCGAGACGGTGCGGTAGGTGCAGTGCAGACCGACCTCGACACCGCCGCCCATCGCCGCGCCGTTGTAGTAGGCGAAGGTCGGGACGGCCAGCGCGGCCAGGCGCTTGAAGACGTCGTGGCCGCCCTTGCCGATGGCGAGCGCCTCGTCGTGCTTCTTCAGCAGCTCGACGCCCTTGAGGTCGGCGCCGACCGCGAAGATGAACGGCTTGCCGGTGATGCCCGCGCCGACGATGGAGCCGGCGGTGGCCTCCTGCTCGACCTGGTCGATCGCCGCGTTCAGGTTGGCGAGGGACTGCGGGCCGAAGGTGGTCGGCTTGGTGTGGTCGAAGCCGTTGTCCAGCGTGATGAGCGCGAAGCGCCCGGCGCCGAACGGCAGGTCCAGGTGGCGGACGTGCGCGGACGTGACGACCTCGTCCGGGAACAGCTCGGCCGCGCCCTTCAGGAGCTCAGCGGTGGTGCTCACTTGGAGTCTCCCTCGGCGTTGAAGTTCGGGTTCTCCCAGATGACCGTGGCGCCCATGCCGAAGCCGACGCACATGGTGGTCAGGCCGTAGCGGACGTGCGGCTGCTCCTCGAACTGGCGGGCCAGCTGAGTCATCAGGCGCACGCCGGACGAGGCCAGCGGGTGGCCGAAGGCGATGGCGCCGCCGTACTGGTTCACGCGGGCGTCGTCGTCGGCGATGCCGTAGTGCTCCAGGAAGGCCAGCACCTGGACCGCGAAGGCCTCGTTGATCTCGAAGAGGCCGATGTCCTCGATGGACAGGCCGGCCTGCGCGAGGGCCTTCTCGGTGGCCGGGATCGGGCCGTAGCCCATGACCTCGGGCTCGACACCCGCGAAGGAGTACGAGACCAGGCGCATCTTGACCGGGAGGTTGTTCTCGCGGGCGAAGTCCTCGGACGCGATGATCGCGGCGGTGGCACCGTCGTTGAGACCGGCGGCGTTGCCCGCGGTGACCCGGCCGTGCGTACGGAACGGGGTCTTCAGGTTCGCCAGGTTCTCCAGGGTGGTGCCCGGGCGCATCGGCTCGTCGGTGGTGACCAGGCCCCAGCCCGTCTCGCCCGCGGCCTCGTTGGTGTTGCGCACCGAGATCGGCACCAGGTCCTGCTGGATCTTGCCGTCGGCGTACGCCTTGGCGGCCTTCTCCTGCGAGCGCACGGCGTACTCGTCGGCGCGGAGCTTGGTGATCGTCGGGTACCGGTCGTGCAGGTTCTCGGCGGTCATGCCCATGAACAGGGCGGACTCGTCGACCAGCTTCTCGGAGACGAAGCGCGGGTTCGGGTCGACGCCCTCGCCCATGGGGTGGCGGCCCATGTGCTCGACACCGCCGGCGAGGGCGACGTCGTACGCACCGAAGGCCACGCCGCCCGCGACGGCGGTCACGGCGGTCAGCGCGCCGGCGCACATGCGGTCGATCGAGTAGCCCGGGACGGACTGGGGGAGGCCCGCGAGGATGCCCGCGGTACGGCCCAGCGTGAGGCCCTGGTCGCCGATCTGCGTGGTCGCGGCGATGGCGACCTCGTCGATCTTCTTGGGGTCCAGGTCCGGGTTGCGGCGCAGCAGCTCCCGGATCGCCTTCACGACGAGGTCGTCGGCGCGGGTCCCGTTGTAGATGCCCTTCGGGCCCGCCTTGCCGAACGGGGTGCGGACGCCGTCGACGAAGACGACGTCCCTGACGGTACGAGGCACGTTGGCTCTCCTCCAGGTGCGGGTGTGCACTGCTGCGCGGGGGCGGCTCGGCACGCATTGCTGAGCGCCCGCTCACCCGGCCCATGCTACTTGCGGGTAACCCGTGTGCACACCCCCTCCCCGAGGAGCGGCGAAGGTCACACTGCCCAGGCCGCCGCCGCGGGCCCCCGCCGCCCCTGCCGTGAGCGGGAAACGAGAAGACCCCCGGCGCGGGCCGGGGGTCTTCTGCGGGCGGTGACGCGGGTCAGGCGGTCGCGGCCAGGGCCGTGACCAGCGCCGGGGTGACCTGTTCGATCTGCCAGGGGCGGGCGCCGTAGCCGGCCAGGGCCTGGGCCACGGCGTCCGCCTCGAGCCGCTGCGGCGGCTCCCAGCACACCCGGCGGACGGTGTCCGGGGTGATCAGGTTCTCCTGGGGCAGGTTCAGCTCCTCCGCCAGCGCCGAGACGGCCGTGCGGGCCGCCGACAGCCGGGCCGCGGCCGCCGGGTCCTTGTCGGCCCAGGAGCGCGGGGGCGGCGGACCGGCCGGGGTCGCCCCGGGCTGCGGCAGCTCGTTCTCGGGCAGGGCCTTGGCCCGGTCCACGGCGGCCATCCACTGCTCCAGCTGGCGCCGGCCCATGCGCTGCCCGTAGCCCGGGAGGGCTGACAGGGTCTGCACGTTCGCCGGCAGAGCCAGGGCGGCCTCGACGATCGCGGCGTCGCCCAGCACCTTGCCGGGGGACACGTCGCGCCGCTGGGCGATCCGGTCCCGCGACTCCCACAGCTCGCGCACGACCGCCATCTGACGGCGGCGGCGCACCTTGTGCATGCCGGAGGTGCGGCGCCACGGGTCCTTGCGCGGCGGCGCGGGCGGTGCGGCGGCGATGGCCTCGAACTCCTGGTGGGCCCATTCCAGCTTGCCCTGCCGGTCCAGCTCCTTCTCCAGCGCGTCCCGCAGGTCGACCAGCAGCTCCACGTCCAGGGCCGCGTAGCGCAGCCAGGGCTCGGGGAGCGGGCGGGTCGACCAGTCGACGGCGGAGTGGCCCTTCTCCAGCGCGTAGCCGAGCACGCTCTCGACCATCGCGCCCAGTCCGACCCGGGGGAAGCCGGCGAGGCGGCCGGCCAGCTCGGTGTCGAACAGGGAGGTGGGCACCATGCCTATTTCGCGCAGGCACGGCAGGTCCTGGGTGGCGGCGTGCAGGATCCACTCGGTGCCGGACAGGGCCTCGCCGAGTGCGGAGAGGTCGGGGCAGCCCACCGGGTCGATGAGCGCGGAGCCCGCGCCCTCGCGGCGCAGCTGCACCAGGTAGGCGCGCTGGCCGTAGCGGTATCCGGAGGCGCGCTCGGCGTCGACGGCCACGGGGCCGGTGCCCGCGGCGAAGGCCGCGACCACTTCGGCGAGGGAGTCGGCGTCGGCGACGACCGGGGGGATCCCCTCACGGGGTTCCAGCAACGGAATCGGCGGCCCATCGGACGAACTGACGACATCGTCCGGGGGGCCGCCCCCGGTGGTGGTGCGCAGGTCTGCTGCGGTCTCTTGGGCGTCGGTCACCGGTCAAGGGTATCCGTGGATGCGACGCGCCCGTCGCCGGAACGATCCGTCGACGGGCGCGGGAGGGGAAGGCGGACGTTTCCCGGGGTTTCCCCGGCATTCGCCCGGGAGCCTCGGAGTCGGGTCAGTGGATGATCCCGGTCCGCAGGGCGACCGCGACCATCCCGGCCCGGTCGCCGGTGCCCAGCTTGCGGGCGATCCGGGCGAGGTGGGACTTGACGGTCAGGGCGGACAGGCCCATCGAGACGCCGATGGCCTTGTTGGACTGGCCCTCCGCGACGAGGCGCAGGACCTCGACCTCGCGGCCGGAGAGCTCCCGGTAGCCGCCCGGGTGGCTCGGGGCACCCGGGGGGCGGCGGTGCATACGGGCGGCGGCAGCGCCGATGGGGGCGGCGCCGGGCCGGCTGGGGAGCCCGATGTTGGTCCGCGTGCCGGTGACGACGTAGCCCTTCACCCCGCCCGCGAGGGCGTTGCGTACGGCGCCGATGTCGTCGGCGGCGGACAGGGCCAGGCCGTTCGGCCAGCCCGCGGCGCGGGTCTCGGAGAGCAGGGTGAGACCGGAACCGTCGGGCAGGTGTACGTCGGCCACGCAGATGTCGCGCGGGCTGCCGACGCGGGGGCGGGCCTCCGCGATGGACGACGCCTCGATCACGTCACGTACTCCGAGGGCCCACAGATGGCGGGTCACGGTGGAACGGACGCGCGGGTCGGCCACGACGACCATGGCCGTCGGCTTGTTCGGGCGGTAGGCGACCAGGCTTGCGGGCTGCTCGAGAAGAACGGACACCTAGGCCTCCTGGGGGAGTGGCGGGACGGCCGGCTCGGGGAAGGAAGCCGGTGCGAACCGTGCGGATGGTCACTGACTCCTTCGGCACGTCACCCGCCCGGCTTTAGGGAATGATCACGATTTGGTGAGTAACAATTCGGGCAATTCGGACGCACGATCGATCATAGGGTGATCAGAAGCCCGCAACGGACGCCCCGTTCCGACACTCCGTGCCGGGGTTCGCCCACGCGTTCGCCGCCGTCGGGACCGGCCCGTCGGCCGGACGGCCCCTGCCCTACGGGTGGTGCGGACCGCGCCGCTGTGGCAGGGAGACCACGCCCGTGACGCTGTCGGTCGGCCCCACCGGCGGCAGCCCCGCGATCTGGCACAGCAGCTCGCACCAGGCCGCCAGGTGCGCCGAGGTGTCCGGCACCCCGCCCACGCCCTCGCGCGGCGTCCAGGAGGCTCTGATCTCGATCTGCGTGGCCGGGCGCCGCTCCGCGAGCCCGCCGAAGTAGTGCGAGCTCGCCATGGTCACGGTCCCGCTCGCCTCCCCGTACGCCAGCCCGCGCGCCTCCAGCGCCCCGGTCAGCCAGGACCAGCACACCTCGGGCAGGAGCGGGTCCACGGCCATCTCCGGCTCCAGCTCCGCCCGTACGAGCGTCACCAGCCGGAAGGTCCCGTGCCAGGCATCGTGCCCGGCCGGATCGTGGAGCAGGATGAGCCGGCCGTCGGCGAGGTCCTCCTCGCCGTCCACGACCGCCGCCTCCAGGGCGTAGGCGTACGGTGCGAGTCTCTGGGGCGGTTTGGTGGGGTCGATCTCGATCCCCGGACGCAGCCGGGCCTTCTTCAAGCCGTCGACCGCCCGCCGGAACGGGAGCGGGACGGAGCTCTCCTCCGCGCTGTCCATACCGTCAGCGCCATCTGAAAATCGTCCCTGAGCCGCAGCCATGCGGGGAAGACTAGGCGGAACGGGCGCCCGTACGGCGCAGGGACACCCGCACCGGGCCGGGCAACTCTTCATACGTGCGAAGATTTGGGTCGTGAGCGCCAACGACCGCCCCACGGGCCAGCCGAGTCAGACGTACGATTCCGCCTTCCTGAAGGCGTGCCGGCGGGAGCCGGTGCCGCACACCCCGGTGTGGTTCATGCGGCAGGCCGGGCGCTCCCTCCCCGAGTACCGCAAGGTGCGCGAGGGGACCCAGATGCTGGAGTCGTGCATGCGGCCCGACCTGGTCACCGAGATCACCCTCCAGCCCGTCCGCCGCCACAACGTGGACGCGGCGATCTTCTTCTCCGACATCGTCGTCCCGCTCAAGGCCATCGGCGTCGACCTGGACATCAAGCCGGGCGTCGGCCCGGTCGTCGCCCAGCCGATCCGCCGCCGCGAGGACCTCGCACAGCTGCGCGACCTCACCCCTGAGGACGTCACGTACGTCACCGAGGCGATCGGCATGCTCACGGGTGAACTGGGCGCCACGCCGTTGATCGGATTCGCGGGCGCGCCTTTCACCCTCGCGAGCTACCTGGTCGAGGGCGGCCCCTCCAAGAACCACGAGCACACCAAGGCCCTCATGTACGGGGACCCGGAGCTGTGGGCGGACCTGCTGGACCGCCTCGCGGAGATCACCTCCGCCTTCCTCAAGGTCCAGATCGAGGCCGGCGCCTCCGCGATCCAGCTCTTCGACTCCTGGGTCGGCGCGCTCTCCCCGGCGGACTACCGCCGCTCGGTGATGCCGGCCTCGGCGAAGGTCCTGGAGTCCGTCGCCTCGTACGGGGTCCCGCGCATCCACTTCGGCGTGGGCACCGGCGAGCTCCTCGGCCTGATGGGCGAGGCCGGCGCGGACGTCATGGGCGTCGACTACCGGGTCTCGCTGGACGAGGCCGTCCGCCGCGTCGGCCCGGGCAAGGCACTCCAGGGCAACCTGGACCCCGCCGTGCTCTTCTCCACCACCGAGGCCGTCGAGGCCAAGGCGGACGAGGTCCTCGCGGCCGCCGCCGGCCTGGAGGGCCACGTCTTCAACCTGGGCCACGGCGTCCTCCCGACGACGGACCCGGACGCCCTGACCCGCCTGGTGGACTACGTCCACACCAAGACGGCCCGCTGAGCCGAAGGCCTCCCGAGGCCGCGGACCCGGTCGAGGAGACGTACCGGACGGAGTCCGGGTGCACGGCGGCGGGGTGGCGGGGGGGGGGGGGGGGGGCCCCCCCCCCCCCCCCCCCCCCCCCCCCCGGGGGCCCCCCCCCCCCCCCCACAACCCCCGGGCGGCAAAATTAGTTTTAAAAAAAAACCCCCGCCCCCAAAAGGGGACCCCCCGC
>NZ_JBHXNP010000053.1:0-60633 GCF_042719495.1 Streptomyces sp. NPDC058525 | reverse complement strand
CGGCGGGGCTGGAATGAGCCCCAGGCAGGCTGGTTGGGTGCCGGCGGGGCTGGAAATACGCTCGGCGCAAGCCAGCCTGGTCGGCCCTGGTTTGGGCCGGAGCAGTGGGCAAGTTCAGCCTCGCCGGCGTTTGAGGCGCGGGGTGCGGGGCGGAGCCCCGGTCTTTGAGGCGCGCTGACGGCGGCGCTCAGCCGGGGCCCCGGAGGGGTCGGTCAGGGGACCGGGACCGCCGTGTGGGCATCGGCGGCTTCGATCAGGGCGGTCATGACGCGGGTGTCCTTGTCGCGTTCCGGATGCCACTGCACGCCCAGGACCCACCGCGCCGGGTCGGGGAGTTCGATGGCCTCGACCGTGCCGTCCAGCGCGTGCGCCGAGGCGATCAGGCCGCGGCCCAGGCGGTCGACGGCCTGGTGGTGGTAGGTCGGGACCTCCGCCTGCTCCGGGACCAGGGCCGCGTACCGGGTGCCCGGGACCGGGCGGACCGGGTGCCAGGACGTGGCGCCCGGGGTCTCGAAGTGGCCGTCGATGTGCTGGATGAGCGTGCCGCCCAGGGCCACGTTGAGGGCCTGCATGCCCCGGCAGATCCCGAGCACCGGCACGTCCGCGTCCAGCGCGGCCGCGATCAGGGCCAGCTCCCAGTGGTCGCGGACCGTCGCGGGGGCGCCCGTACGGGAGTCACGGGCGGCGCCGTAGTGGACCGGGTCCACGTCGGGGCCGCCCGCGACGACCAGGCCGTCCACCCGGCTCAGCACCTCCGCCGCCGCCCCGGGTTCGTCCGGCGGGAGCAGCACGGCCGCGCCGCCCGCCGCCTGGACGAGTTCGTAGTACCCCGCGGGGACCAGGGACGTCGGCAGGTCCCACACCCCGTAGCGGGTGGATTCCTCGACGTAGGTGGTGATGCCGATGAGCGGCCGTGGCACGGGCTTTACCTCCGGAAGGTGGGAGAGGGGAAGGGGCGGTACGGGCGGTGCGCGGAGTCAGTCGCGGGTCAGTTCCGCCTCGGCCTTCGCCAGCGCCGCGAACTCCTCCTCGGGAGCCGAGGCTACGAGGTGGTGCCGACTGTAGAGCGCGAAATAGGCCAGGGCGACGGCGTACACGGCCAGTGCGATGAATGCGGCGTCCTTGTCCACCAGGAAGGTGGCGACCAGGGCCGACAGGGCGAGTGCGAAGGCCACCGACGAGGTCAGCACGCCGCCCGGGGTGCGGTACGGCCGCTCCAGGTCGGGCTCGCGGCGGCGCAGAACGATGTGCGAGAGGGCCATCAGGGCGTAGGAGATGGTCGCGCCGAACACCGCGATGTTGAGCATGCGGGCGCCGTTGCCGGTGGCCGCGGCGAGCGCGAAGCCGATCGCGCCGGGGATGACCAGGCCCAGGTACGGGGCCTTGCGGCTGGAGGTCAGCGACAGGAAGCGGGGCAGGTAGCCGGCCCGGGAGAGGGCGAAGAGCTGGCGCGAGCCCGCGTAGATGAGGGAGAAGAAGGAGGCCACCAGGCCGGCGAGGCCCGCGTAGTTCACGAAGCGGCTCAGGGCGGTCGGGCCGTCGTCCCCCTCGAGCGCGACGACGAGCGGGTTTCCGGCGGACTTGACCGCGTCCGCGCCCTGCGCGCCGGTCGCCGCGAAGAAGGTGATCAGGGCCAGCAGGGCGAGGATGCCCATGGAGATGGCCAGCGCCTTCGGCATGGAGCGGACCGGGTCCTTGGCCTCCTCGGCCGCCAGCGGTACGCCCTCCACGCCCAGGAAGAACCACATGCCGAACGGGAACGCGGCCCAGATGCCCAGGACGCCCAGCGGCAGCCAGGAGTTCGAGCCGAAGGCGCTCGGGTCGACCGGGATGTCGTTCAGGCGGTCGGCGCTGAACTCGGTGAAGGCGCCCACGGCGAAGATCAGCAGCGCGGCGACGGCGATCGCGGTGACGACGAGGCTGAAGCGCAGGGCCTCGCCGACGCCCCAGAGGTGGACGCCGATGAAGATCACGAAGCAGCCGAGGTAGACGGGCCAGCTGGAGGTGAGGCCGAAGAGGCCGAGCGACTCGACGTAGTCGCCGATGAAGATGACGATCGCGGCCGGGGCCAGGATGTACTCGATGAGGATGGCGGTGCCGGTGAGGAAGCCGCCCCAGGGGCCGAGGGCGCGGCGGGCGAAGCCGTAGCCGCCGCCCGCCGTGGGCAGGATGGTGGAGAGCTCCGCCAGGGAGAAGACCAGACAGGCGTACATGGCGCCCATCAGGACGGTGGCGATGGCGAGACCGCCGAAGCCGCCCTTGTCGAGGCCGACGTTCCAGCCGGAGAAGTCGCCGGAGACCACGTACGCGACGCCGAGGCCGGTCAGCAGCAGCCAGCCCGCGCTGCCCCGGCGCAGCGTGCGGCGTTCCAGGTAGTCGTCCGCGCCTGCGTCGCCGCCCTCGGCGGACTTGGTGGGTGCGGGTACGGCGCTCAGCCGTGCCTCGATGTCGTCGGCCATCGTGCGCTCCTGCCTCAGGGCAATGGTTGTGGGCCGTACCTTTGCCGCAGAGCGGTGGAGAGCGCAAGACCTCTGCGTTAAACAGAAGTTACGAAACCCTCCCGATGGGCCGCACGGGCCGCACGGGCCGGACGGGCCGGACGGGCCCGATGAGCCGCACGGGCCGGACGGGTCACGTCAGGAACCCCCGCAGCAGCGCCGCCGTGCCGCAGCAGTGCTCGCGCATCGTCTCGCGGGCCCCGTCCGCGTCCCGCTCCAGCACGGACTCCACCAGCGCGGTGTGCTGCTGCTGCGAGTGCTCCAAGTTGCGCACCAGCAGCGGGATGCAGTCCAGCAGGTCGTTGACCGTGGCCCGGACGGCGGCGTACTGGGCCGTCAGGGTGGCGGATCCGGCCAGTTCGCACAAGGTCAGGTGGAAGAGGGTGTCCTGGCGCCGGTAGTCGGCGAGCGGGGCGTCGTGGGTGGCGGCCAGGGCGCCGAGCAGCCGTTCGGCGCCCTCCTCGGCCAGTCCCTGCGAGGCGCACAGCCCGGCCGCCCCCACCTCCAGGACCTCGCGGAACCGCAGGACGTCCTCGATGTCCACCCCCGCGACACGCCGGCGCAGCTCCTCCTCGGCGCCGCCCGCCGGGGTGTCCGGCCGGGGCAGCACGAACGTTCCGCCGTACCGGCCGCGCCGCGCCTCCACCAGCCCCTGGTCCTGCAGGACCTTCAGCACCTCGCGCAG
Source organism: Streptomyces sp. NPDC058525 (assembly GCF_042719495.1). Taxonomy (NCBI): domain Bacteria; kingdom Bacillati; phylum Actinomycetota; class Actinomycetes; order Kitasatosporales; family Streptomycetaceae; genus Streptomyces; species Streptomyces sp. NPDC058525. The sequence continues at coordinate 57,450 of NZ_JBHXNP010000053.1, read as the reverse complement.
GGTGACCCGGCTGATCCCCATCCGCTCGGCCAACTCTCGCTCGGGAGGCAGCCGTTCGCCGCCCGGCACCAGGCCCAGCCGGACCACTTGGAGGATCTGTTCGAGCGCCTCCTCGAAACCGTTGCCCGCGCGCACCTGCCGCAGCACGGGATTCAGCCGCGCGATCGCGCCACCCTCACTCGCCGTGTCGGTCATCTTGGCTCCTCCCCTTCCCAAGCAATGGTTCTATTCAATACCTTAGGCCTCCTCGGCTCACCGAAGGAGAGATTCCCGTGGTAGACCGCAAGCCGCCGCTGACGATCGAGGAGCTCCGCTCCCTGGTCGCCGGCGGTGAGATCGACACAGTCGTCCTGGCCTTCCCCGACATGCAGGGGCGCCTCCAGGGCAAGCGGTTCGCCGCACAGTTCTTCCTCGACGAGGTCCTCGCGCACGGCACCGAGGGCTGCAACTACCTCCTCGCCGTCGACACGGACATGAACACCGTCGACGGATTCGAGATGTCCTCCTGGGACCGGGGCTACGGCGACTTCGCCATGCACCCCGACCCCGCCACCCTGCGCCGCATCCCCTGGAACCCCGGCAGTGCCTTCCTCCTCGCCGACCTCGCCTGGCACGACGGCACGCCCGTCGTCGCGGGCCCCCGGCAGATCCTGCGCCGCCAGCTCGAGCGCCTGGCCGAGCACGGGTACACCGCGATGGTCGGCACCGAGCTGGAGTTCATGGTCTTCCAGGACACCTACGAACAGGCCTGGAACGCCAACTACCGCGGCCTGACCCCCGCCAACCAGTACAACATCGACTACTCCGTCCTCGGAACCGGCCGCATCGAACCCCTGCTGCGCCGCATCCGCAACGAGATGCAGGCCGCGGGCCTGATCGTCGAGTCGGCGAAGGGGGAGTGCAACCTCGGCCAGCACGAGATCGCCTTCCGCTACGACGAGGCGCTGACCACCTGCGACCAGCACGCCGTCTACAAGACCGGCGCGAAGGAGATCGCCGCCCAGGAGGGCGTCTCGCTCACCTTCATGGCCAAGTACGACGAGCGCGAGGGCAACTCCTGCCACATCCACCTCTCCCTGGCCGACGCCGACGGACGCAACGCGATGGCCGCCGCGGACGGGGACGGCGATGACCAGGGACTCGGCATGTCACCGGTCATGCGGCACTTCCTGGCCGGACAGCTCGCCGCGCTGCGCGACTTCTCCCTTCTCTACGCCCCGAACATCAACTCGTACAAGCGTTTCCGGCCCGGTTCCTTCGCGCCGACCGCCGTCGCCTGGGGCGTGGACAACCGGACCTGCGCCCTGCGGGTCGTCGGCCACGGCCGCTCCATGCGCTTCGAGAACCGCCTGCCCGGCGGCGACGTCAACCCCTACCTCGCCGTCGCGGGCCTGGTCGCCGCCGGCATCTACGGCATCGAGAACCGCCTGGAACTGCCCGAGGTGTGTACGGGCAACGCCTACACCGCCGACTACGCGCACGTCCCGGCGACCCTGCGCGAGGCCGCCGAGCTGTGGGAGAACAGCGAGATCGCCAAGGCCGCCTTCGGCCCCGAGGTCGTCGCCCACTACCGGAACATGGCCCGCGTGGAACTCGACGCGTACGACTCCGCGGTCACCGACTGGGAGCTGCGCCGCTCCTTCGAACGCCTGTAACCCCACCGAACCGACCGAACGTCTGTGAGGCACCACGTGTCCGATGTGCTGGCCCCCCTCCCCCTAGAGGTGCTGAATCCGGCCACCGAGGAAATCGTCGCCATCGTCCCGGCCGCCACACGGGACGATGTCGAAGCCGCCGTCGCCAGAGCCGCCGCGGCCCAGCGCGGCTGGGCGGCGGCCGCGCCCGCCGACCGGGCCCGGATCCTGCGCCGCTTCGCCGCCGTCGTCGACGGCCACATCGAGGAACTGGCCGCGCTGGAGGTCCGCGAGGCCGGGCACACCATCGGCAACGCCCGCTGGGAGGCCGGCAACGTACGCGACCTGCTCGACTTCGCCGCCGGGGGAGTGGAACGACTCTCCGGCCGCCAGATCCCCGTCGCCGGCGGTATCGACGTCACCTTCCTCGAACCCCTCGGCGTCATCGGCGTGATCGCCCCCTGGAACTTCCCCATGCCCATCGCCGCCTGGGGCCTGGCCCCGGCCCTCGCCGCGGGCAACGCCGTCATCCTCAAGCCCGCCGAGACCACCCCGCTCACCGCGCTGCGCCTCGCCGAACTCGCCCTCGAAGCCGGGATCCCCGAGCACCTCTTCCAGGTGCTCCCCGGCCACGGGGCGGTCGCGGGCGACGCACTCGTCGAGCACCCCGGCGTAGCCAAGATCGTCTTCACCGGCTCCACCCGCGTCGGCAAGCAGATCATGGCCAAATGCGCCGACCGGGTGAAGCGCGTCACCCTCGAACTCGGCGGCAAGAGCCCGAACATCGTCTTCGCCGACGCGGACATCGAGGCGGCCGCCGCGGCAGCGCCGATGGCCTTCCTCGACAACACCGGCCAGGACTGCTGCGCCCGCACCCGGATCCTCGTCCAGCGCTCCGTCTACGACCGCTTCCTGGAGCTCGTCGCCCCCGGCATCGAGTCCGTGGCCGTCGGCGACCCCCTCGACGAGAAGACCCAGATGGGCCCGCTCATCTCCCGCACCCAGCTGGAGCGCGTACGGTCCTACGTCACCGCCGACCTGACCGCGATCCGCGGCAAGGCCCCCGAAGGCCCCGGCTTCTGGTACCCGCCGACCCTGGTCACCGACGTCGCGCCGACCGCGCCCGTCGCCGCCGAGGAGGTCTTCGGCCCGGTCGCCGTCGTCCTGCCCTTCGAGGACGAGGAGGACGCCGTGCGCCTCGCCAACGCGACCGAATACGGCCTCTCCGGCTCCCTCTGGACCCGCGACATCGGCCGCGCGCTGCGCGTCTCGCGCGCCGTCGCCGCCGGCAACCTGTCCGTCAACTCCCACAGCAGCGTCCGCTACTGGACCCCCTTCGGCGGCTACAAGCAGTCCGGCCTCGGCCGGGAGCTCGGACCCGACGCCCTCACCGCTTTCACCGAGACCAAGAACGTCTTCATCAGCACGGAGGCCTGAACCATGACCAGCCAGAGCACTGAAGAGACCGTCTGCCGCCGCCTGGTCGGCCGTACCGCCGTCATCACCGGAGCCGGCAGCGGCATCGGCCTCGCCACCGCCCGCCGCCTGGCCTCCGAGGGCGCCAACGTCGTCTGCGGCGACATCGACGAGACGGCCGGCAAGGCCGCGGCCGAGGAGGTCGGCGGCACCTTCGTGAAGGTCGACGTGACCAGTCCCGAGGAGGTCGAGGCCCTCTTCAAGACGGCCTTCGACACCTACGGCTCCGTCGACATCGCCTTCAACAACGCCGGCATCTCGCCGCCGGACGACGACTCGATCCTCACCACCGGGCTGGAAGCCTGGAAGCGCGTACAGGACGTCAACCTGACCTCCGTCTACCTGTGCTGCAAGGCCGCCCTCCCCTACATGCAGCGCCAGGGCCGCGGCTCCATCATCAACACCGCCTCCTTCGTCGCCATCATGGGCGCCGCCACCTCGCAGATCTCCTACACCGCCTCCAAGGGCGGCGTGCTGGCCATGTCCCGCGAGCTCGGCGTGCAGTTCGCCCGCGAGGGCATCCGCGTCAACGCCCTCTGCCCGGGACCGGTCAACACCCCGCTCCTCCAGGAACTGTTCGCCAAGGACCCGGAGCGCGCCGCCCGCCGGCTCGTGCACATCCCGCTGGGCCGGTTCGCCGAGCCCACCGAGATCGCCGCCGCCGTCGCCTTCCTCGCCAGCGACGACTCCTCCTTCATCAACGCGACCGACTTCCTGGTCGACGGCGGCATCTCCGGCGCGTACGTCACCCCGCTGTAGCCCGCCCGGGCCGCCCCGGCCCCGGCCCGCCCAGCCCGGCCGGGCACCGCGAGGCGCCCGGCCGTCGCCCTTCCCGACCCCGGAACACACCGAGGAGCAGCATGCACAGAAGATGGGCGGCCCCCCTCGCCCTCGTGGCGGTCACCGGCTCCGGACTCCTCCTGGCACCCCCCGCCCAGGCCGGCCAGGCCGCGTGCCCCCGGGTGACGATCGGCGCCGGCTGGTACGGGGACAACCAGGCCCGCCTCCAGCAGCTCGTCGACCGGTACGGCCGCTGTTCGCCCCACCGCACCGGAGGCCACACCAAGCCCGTCGCCGTCTTCGACTGGGACAACACCGTCGTCAAGAACGACGTCGGCGACGCCACCATGTTCTGGCTGCTGCGCAACGGCAGGATCCGCCAGCCCGCCCGCGGGGACTGGACCACCACCAGCCGCTTCCTCACCCCGGCCGCGACCGCGGCGCTGGCCGCCGCCTGCGGACCGCTCGCCCGCCCCGGCACACCGCTGCCCACGGGCACCCCCGGCGGCGCGGCCTGCGCCGACGAGATCAACAGCGTGTACGGCACGGCCGCCACCCGGACCGGGGCGGCCGCGTTCGCCGGCTGGGACCGCCGCACGACCGAGCCCTCGTACGCCTGGCTGCCGCAGCTGATGCAGGGCTGGACCGCCCGCGAGATCCGCGGCTTCGCCGCCGCCGCCCGCACCGAGAACCTCGCCGCGCCCGTCGGCGCCGTGCAGCGGGTCGGCAGCGGCACCGCCACCGGCTGGGTCCGCTACTACGACCAGCAGAAGGACCTGGTGCGCGGCCTCCGCAAGGCCGGCTTCGACGTCTGGATCAACTCGGCCTCGCCCCAGCCGGTCGTGGAGGTGTGGGCCGAGGGCGTCGGCATCGACGCCGACCACGTGATCGGCGTACGCAACACCACCGCGCGGGACGGGAAGTTCACCGCCCGCCTCCAGGGCTGCGGATCCGTCCCGGACGGCGCCGACACGATGATCACGTACATCGACGGCAAGCGCTGCTGGATCAACAAGGAGGTCTTCGGCGTGCGCGGCGCGGCCGCCGAGAAGGTCCAGCCCGCCGCCCGCCGGCAGGTGTTCGCCGCGGGCGACTCCGACACGGACATCTCGTTCCTGCGCGACGCCACCGCCCTGCGGCTCGTCGTCAACCGCAACAAGAACGAGCTGATGTGCCGCGCCTACGACAACAGCGACGGCCGCTGGATCGTCAACCCCATGTTCATCGAGCCGAAGAAGCAGAAGGCCGCCCCGTACCCGTGCGCCACGACCGGCTACGTCGGCCGCGACGGCACCGCCGGCCCGGTCCTGCGGGACGACGCGAGCGTCGTCCCCGACCAGGCGGACTCGGTCTTCTAGCGGATCCGCCGCCTACAGGAAGGTGCGGCCCTCGCCCCGGTAGGTCGGGGCGGATGCCGTCACCCGGTCGCCCTCCACCAGGTGCAGGGTCTCGAACCGCTCGCACAGCTCGCCCGCCTTCGCGTGGCGGAACCAGACCCGGTCGCCGATCAGCAGATCGTCGGCCGGGCTGCCGAGCAGCGGGGTCTGCACCTCGCCGGCCCCCTCCTGCGCGTCGTAGCGCAGCCCCTGCGGCAGGTACGGGACCGGCAGCCGGTCCGCGCCGGGCGCGCCCGAGGCCGGGTACCCGCCGCCGAGCACGGTCACCACGCCCACCCCGGGCCTGCGCACCACCGGCTGCGCGAACAGCGCCGCCGGCCGCCCGCTGAACGAGGTGTAGTTGTCGAACAGCCGCGGCAGGTACAGCCCCGACCCGGCGGCGATCTCGGTCACCGCCTCCTCGGCGGCCGTCTGCGCGACACTGCCCGTCCCGCCGCCGTTGACGAACTCCAGGTCCGGCACCACCGCCCGCACGGCCCGCACCACCTCGGCCCGCCGCGCCGCCAGCTCCTTGCGGGCCGCGCCCTGCATGAGCCGGATCGCCCGCGACCGCACCGGCCGCCCGGCCAGCGCGTCCCCGACCCCGGCGACGTGCCCCTCGTACGCCATCAGCCCGACCACCCGGAACCCGGGCCGGGCCGCGACCGCACGGGCCAGCTCCGCGAGCTGCGCCGGCTCCCGCAACGGCGACCGGCGCGCCCCGACCCGCACCCGCCCGCCCAGCAGCCGCAGCGAGGTGTCCAGCTCCAGACAGACCCGGACCTCCTGCGCACCGCCGTCCCGCGACCGGTCGATGAGCTCCAGCTGCGCCACGTCGTCCACCATGACGGTGACCGCGCCGGCCAGCTTCGGATCGCCCGCCAGCTCGGCGAAGGCGCCGCGGTCGGCGGACGGATAGGCGAGCAGCACGTCCTCGAACCCGGACCGGGCCAGCCACAGCGACTCGGCGAGGGTGTACGACATGATCCCGGCGAACCCGGGCCGCCCCAGGACCCGTTCGAGCAGCGCGCGGCAGCGGACGGACTTGCTGGCCACGCGGACGGGCTTGCCGCCGGCCCGGCGTACGAGGTCGTCGGCGTTGGCGTCGAACGCCTCGAGGTCCACGATGGCCAGCGGCGCGTCCAGGTGCGCGGTCGCCCGGTCGTAGCGGGTGCGGTCGGCGGCGGGGGAGTTCATGGCGGGAGCTTGCCAGACGCGTCTACCGATGGGTAGGGGTCCGCGACCGCCCGGCCGCCGCCCCCTCGGGGCTCCGCCGCCCCCTCGGGGCTCCGCCGGGCCCGGAGGACCGTAGAGTACGGGCAGGCAGCCGTACGGAACGGGGGGCGGAGCCGCCGGATGACCACGACGACACCGCGGACCGCGGTCCTGGGCGAGCCCGACCCGCCCCCGGAACCCGGCCACACCCCGCCGCCCCTCCCCGCACCGCCGCGCCGCCGCCCCGGACGGGTCCTCGCCGCCGTGCTGTGCACCCTCCTCGGCCTCGGGCTCCTCGGCGGCGCCGGAGCCGACGCCTGGCTCGAACACCGCGCGGCGCAGCGTCCGTTGTCCGCCGCCGCCGTCTACCGCGAGGCCGGGTCGCTGTGGCGGTCCGCCCCCGTGGACACCCTCTTCCCGCCGGTCCTCCCCGGCCCCGCGGCCGGCCCCGGCGGCTCGAACCGGATCTGGACCCGGATCGCGGTCGCCCCCGACGCCGACTGCGCGGCCGCCCTCGCCCCCGACTGGCAGGGCCTGCTCACCCCGACCGGCTGCACGCGCGTGCTGCGCGCCACCTACACCGACGCCACCCGCAGCTTCCTGATCACCGCCGGCATGGTCTTCACCCCCGCCGACGCCCCCGCGATGACCGCCCTCACCGGCCGGTTCACCGCCCCGCCCGCGTACGGGTTCGCCGATTCCCAGCGCGCCGCCTGGACCGCGTCCGTCATCGACAAGGCCCCCGTGGTCGTCTACGCCGTCTCCTCCTTCGCCGACGGCCGCCACCTGGACGCGCCCCGCCCCGCGGAGGACGCCATGAAGAAGGACGCCACCGGAGCCGTGGCCCAGGCGGGCCTCGGCCACGAGGCCAAGGCCGTCGCCGACCGCATCGGCAACGGCGTGGCCCTGCTCGCCGACCCGCCCGCGCCGCCCGCCCCGGAGGCCTCCCGATGACGTCCCGCCCGGCGTTCGTCCGGGGCGCCGCGGCCCTGGCCGTCGCCGCCGTCCTGACCGCCGCCACCGCCTCCCCGGCCGCGGCCGACTCGATCCGCGACCGCCAGTGGGGGCTCCTGGCCCTGCGCGCCGAGGAGGCCTGGGGAACCACCCGCGGCGACGGGGTCACCGTCGCCGTACTGGACACCGGGGTGGACGGCTCCCACCCCGACCTCTCCGGACAGGTCCTGGAGGGCACCGACCTCATCGGCATGGGAGCCGGCCGCGGCGACCGCTCCTGGGCCCGCCACGGCACCGCCATGGCCGGCATCATCGCCGGGCACGGCCACGGCTCCGGCCGGGGCGTCCTCGGCATCGCCCCGCAGGCCAAGATCCTGCCGATCCGGGTGATCCTCGAGGAGGGCGACCCGGGCCGCGCCCAGGCCCGCGACAGCAAGGGCGGCGCCCTCGCCGAAGGCATCCGCTGGGCCGCCGACCACGGCGCCGACGTGATCAACCTGTCCCTCGGCGACGACAGCGACTCCGCCCACCACGAGGCGGGGGAGGACGAGGCCGTCCAGTACGCCCTCGCCAAGGGCGTGGTCGTCGTCGCCTCCGCGGGCAACGGCGGCGAGAGCGGCGACCGCGTCTCCTACCCGGCCGCCTACCCCGGGGTCATCGCCGTCGCCGCCGTCGACCGGCGCGGCCGGAAGGCCAAGTTCTCCACCCGCAACTGGTACGCCACCGTCAGCGCCCCCGGTGTCGACGTGGTCATCGCCGACCCCGACCGCTCGTACTATGAGGGCTGGGGCACCAGCGCCGCGGCGGCCTTCGTCTCCGGCGCCGTCGCCCTCGTCAAGGCCGCCCACCCGGACCTGTCCCCGGCCCAGATCAAGAAGCTGCTGGAGGACACCGCCTCCGACAGCCCGGCCGGCGGCCGCGACGACGCCCGCGGCCACGGCATGGTCGACCCCGTCGCCGCCCTCCAGGTCGCCGAGGCCGTGCGGCCGGAGCCGCCCGTCCCCGCGCCCGCCGCACCCGAGAAGCCGTACTTCGGCCCCGGCCCCGAACCGGTCCGCCCGCCCGAGCGCGAGGCCCGCCTCGGCGCCCCGGAGGCCGCGGCCGCCGGCGCCGTGCTGCTCGTACTGGCCGCCGTACTGGCCCGCAGGCCGCGGCGCGGCACCCGGGCGAGGCGAGGCCGGCCACCCCTCACGCCGCCGTCGCGCCCGGCACAGTAGGGTCGGGTAACTGTGGCGAACATGGCGAACAAGAACATTCCCGACCCGGGCTTCTCCGACGACGACGGCTCGGCCGACCCCCGGCTGAGCGCGGCCCTGGCCGCGTGGTCCGAGGACCGGTCGCACGAGCCGGAGGTGCTGGCGGCCCTGAAGGACGCCCGCCTGCTGGTCCCCGTCGTCGCCGTCCTCGGCGAGGTGGAGACCGACCCGGAGACGGGCCTCAAGCGCGAGAAGACCAGCGACATGGCCGTCCCGACCCTGCGCGCGGGCGACCGGCGGGCCCTGCCGGCCTTCACCTCCACCGCCTCGCTCGCCCTGTGGGACCCGGCGGCCCGGCCGGTGGCGGTCCCGCTGCACCAGGCGCTGGCCGCCGCCGCCCACGAGAAGGCCGACACCGTGGTCCTGGACCTGGCCGGTCCGGTCACCTACCAGCTCACCGGCTCCGCCCTCCTCGCGCTGGCCGAGGGCCGTACGCAGGCGGGCCCGCTGGCCGATCCCGCCGTACGGGAGGCCGTACGGGCCGCAGTCGCGGCGGAGGGGGCCGTACTGCGCGCCTACCTCGGCCCCGGCGGCGCGGACTCCGACGGCACCCTCGCGATCGTCCCGGCCGAGGCCGCCCAGGCCCAGCCGGCGGCCCGCCGGGTCGCCGAGGCCCTGGCGGCGGACGCGACCCTGCGGGCCCGGCTGGTGCGCGGACTGGACCTGGCGCTGCTGCCGCCGGACGCCCCGGCCCCGCCCGGCGAGGCGCTGTTCACCCGCTGAGGCCGCCCGCGAACGGCGAAGGGGCGGGGGTCCCGGGAACGCGTCCCGGAACCCCCGCCCCTTCGGCGTACGGCGCCGGCTCAGCCGAAGACGGGGCCCGTGAACTTCTCGCCCGGCCCCTGGCCCGGCTCGTCCGGGACGATCGAGGCCTCGCGGAAGGCGAGCTGGAGCGACTTCAGGCCGTCCCGCAGCGGGGCGGCGTGGAAGGAGCTGATCTCGGTGGCGCTCGCGGTGACCAGGCCGGCCAGGGCCGTGATCAGCTTGCGGGCCTCGTCGAGGTCCTTGTGCTCGGAGTCCGGCTTGTCCAGGCCCAGGTTGACCGCCGCGGCGCTCAGCAGGTGCACGGCCACCGTGGTGATGACCTCGACGGCGGGGACGTCCGCGATGTCGCGGGTCATGGCGTCGTAGTCGGGCGATTCGGGTGCGGTGTCGGCAGAGGTGTCGGCGGGGAGGCTCGCGTCAGTCATGCTCCACACGATAAGCCGGGCGCACCGGACCCCCGACCGGAGCACCAGGTGAGCGGCTCTGGCGCGGAATGCTATATTGGGCTACGACCGGCCGGAGACGTACGTCCCCGGCCCACAAGTGGAGGCTCCGATCTCCCACCCGACCACCCTCCGGGGCGGCGGGTCACCGGTCAGGCGGCATCCATCGTTCCGTACGGACGATGGAAAGCTGCCCGAGTCTGCGCCCCGCGGTTCGCACGCGGCGGTGCTCCGGTCGTTTGGAGCCCCTGCCTGTGCCCGGCGGGGCTTTTTTGATTCTCCCGCCGCGGTCGGTCTGACGGAAATACACGTCAGCGGCTGTCTGCCAGGCAGCCGTGTGGTGCTACCGAGGAGGATCCATCAGCACCGAGCCCCGCATCAACGACCGGATTCGCGTTCCCGAGGTACGACTCGTCGGTCCCAGCGGCGAGCAGGTCGGCATCGTGCCGCTTGCCAAGGCGCTTGAGCTCGCGCAGGAGTACGACCTCGACCTGGTCGAGGTCGCGGCGTCCGCACGCCCGCCGGTCTGCAAGCTCATGGACTACGGCAAGTTCAAGTACGAGTCGGCCATGAAGGCCCGTGAGGCGCGCAAGAACCAGGCGCACACGGTCATCAAGGAAATGAAGCTCCGGCCGAAGATCGACCCGCACGACTATGACACCAAGAAGGGTCACGTCGTTCGGTTCCTCAAGCAGGGCGACAAGGTCAAGATCACGATCATGTTCCGTGGTCGCGAGCAGTCCCGGCCGGAACTCGGCTACCGACTGCTGCAGCGGCTGGCTTCGGACGTCGAGGACCTCGGGTTCATCGAGTCGAACCCGAAGCAGGACGGCCGAAACATGATCATGGTCCTCGGTCCGCACAAGAAGAAGACCGAGGCGATGGCCGAAGCCCGCGAGGCGCAGGCCGCCCGCAAGGCGGAGCGCCAGGGTGTAGCCGCCACCGACGAGGAGGCTCCTTCCGAGGAGACCGCCGCGGCCGAGGCGACCACCGAGGATGCCGACGTCACCGAGGCCGCCGCCGACGAGGCGAACGCCGAGGCCTGATTCCGAGGCAGCCTGTCTCGGATCACCGACACAACATGACGCTCCCGTCACCGGTCCGGAACCGGACCGGTGGGAGCGCCACCGACGAGGAGATAACGGCGCTATGCCGAAGAACAAGACGCACAGCGGGACCAAGAAGCGCTTCAAGATCACCGGCTCCGGCAAGGTGCTCCGCGAGCGCGCCGGCAAGCGCCACCTGCTCGAGCACAAGTCGTCCCGCATCACCCGTCGCCTCACCGGCAACGCGGAGATGGCCCCCGGCGACGCCGCGAAGATCAAGAAGCTTCTCGGCAAGTGATGTTCTCCGCTCCCGCGCCGGGAGCGGATGAGCGTCAAGACCGGGACCCCATCGAATTCGGGCCGTGTGAAGACAACCACGGCCCCGCTACAAGGAGTTAAAAAGTGGCACGCGTCAAGCGGGCAGTAAACGCCCACAAGAAGCGCCGGGCAATCCTCGAGGCGGCCTCCGGCTACCGCGGTCAGCGTTCGCGCCTGTACCGCAAGGCCAAGGAGCAGGTCACCCACTCGCTGGTCTACAACTTCAACGACCGCAAGAAGCGCAAGGGCGACTTCCGTCAGCTGTGGATCCAGCGCATCAACGCCGCTGCCCGCCAGAACGGCATGACGTACAACCGCCTCATCCAGGGTCTGAAGGCCGCCAACATCGAGGTGGACCGCAAGATCCTCGCCGAGCTGGCCGTCAACGACGCCAACGCGTTCGCCGCGCTGGTCGAGGTCGCCCAGAAGGCCCTCCCGGCCGACGTCAACGCCCCCAAGGCTGCTGCGTAAGGCCTGGCCGGCCGCGTAACCGCAGTCGGCATGCTCGGACCCGCAGGCGATTCGCCTGCGGGTCCGAGTGCTTTCCCCGCACAGCAGGGCACCCCCGCTTCGTCCGCGCCCCGCACCGCCCGCGCCCCGCGCGCCCCGCACCCCGAGAGAGAACCGCAGAGACCATGGCTGACCTGGGTCACCACGAGCTGATCTCCCCCCGATCCCCGCGGGTGGCCGCCGCCAGGCGACTGGCGCGGCGCAACTTCCGCACCAAGGAGCGCCGGTTCATCGCCGAAGGCCCCCAGGCGGTCCGCGAGGCCGTCGAGCACCGCGGGGCCGAGGGGGCGCCGACCCTGATCGAGCTGTTCGCCACCGTCGAGGCCGCCGAGCGCTACACCGAGATCATCGACGCCGCGCTGGCCGCCGGCGCCCGGGTGCACTACGCCTCCGACGAGGTGCTCGCCGAGGTCTCGCAGACCGTCACCCCGCAGGGCCTCGTCGGGGTCTGCCACTTCCTCGACTCGCCCTTCGAGGACATCCTGGCGGCCCGCCCCCAGCTCGTCGCCGTCCTCGCGCACGTCCGCGACCCCGGCAACGCCGGTACGGTGCTGCGCTGCGCGGACGCCGCCGGAGCAGACGCGGTCGTGCTGACCGACGCCTCCGTGGACCTGTACAACCCCAAGTCCGTACGGGCCTCCGTCGGCTCCCTCTTCCACCTCCCGGTCGCCGTCGGCGTCCCGGTCGAGCAGGCCGTCGAGGGGCTGCGCGCGGCGGGCGTACGGATCCTGGCCGCCGACGGGGCCGGCCAGGACGACCTCGACGCCGAGCTGGACGCGGGCACCATGGGCGGCCCGTCCGCCTGGGTCTTCGGCAACGAGGCCTGGGGCCTGCCCGAGGAGACCCGGGCCCTCGCGGACGCCGTCGTACGCGTCCCGATCCACGGCAAGGCGGAGAGCCTGAACCTGGCCACGGCCGCCGCCGTGTGCCTGTACGCCTCCGCGCGAGCACAGCGGGCGCCCGGAGGGTGCCGCTCCGTGACCCCCAGCTAGTAATGTGGCGGCCCGGGGGCCCACTGCGCTACTCGGAGATGTGGGGTACGGGGACATGACCGTCGGTACGAACAGCTCACCGGGGGCCGCGGGGGCCGCGCACGCGGCCGAGGAGCGGTTCCGGGGCGCCCCCGAACCCCCGGCCGCCACGGCAGGGCTGCACGGAGTACCGCCACAGGCGGGCCCGGCCGCCGGCCGCGCCCCGGCGCAGCCTGCCCCGGGCTCCGGTTCGGCACCCGGCCCCGGCGAGGGGTTCGGGTTCGGGGTGGACCCCGACGAGCTGCCCGACGGGCTCGTCGTCGCCGACGGCTCCGGCACGGTGATCTGCTTCAACGCCGCCGCGGCGCGGATCACCGCACTCGCCGCCGGTCAGGCGCTCGGCACCCGCATCGACAGCGCACTGCCCCTCGAGGACCTCGAAGGCCGCCGCTGGTGGGCGCTGACCGACCCGTACGGGGGCCTCGCCACCCGCCGCGGCCAGCCCGAGCGGAACCTGCTGCTCCCCGGCGGCCGCGAGGTGCTCGTCTCCGCCAGCTACATCCGCACGCACCCCACCGGCCCCCTGCGCCGCCTCGTCGTCACCCTGCGCGGCACCGAGGCCCGCCGCCGCACCGAGCGCAGCCACGCCGAGCTGATCGCCACCGTGGCCCACGAGCTGCGCTCCCCGCTGACCTCCGTCAAGGGGTTCACCGCGACCCTGCTCGCCAAGTGGGAGCGGTTCACCGACGACCAGAAGCGGCTGATGCTGGAGACCGTCGACGCCGACGCCAACCGCGTCACCCGGCTCATCGCCGAGCTCCTCGACATCTCCCGCATCGACTCGGGGCGGCTGGAGGTGCGCCGCCAGCCGGTCGACATCGCCACCGCCGTCGGCCGCCACGTCCAGGCGCTCACCGCGAACGGCCAGGCCCCCGAGCGGTTCCTCGTACGGGTGAGCCGGCCCCTCCCCGATCTGTGGGCCGATCCGGACAAGATCGACCAGATCCTCGGCAACCTCCTCGAAAATGCGGTGCGCCACGGAGACGGAACGGTCACCATCGACGTATCGCCGCATGAGAAGGGAACCGCCGTCACCGTGACCGACGAAGGCCCCGGGATCCCCGAGGAGTCGATGGGCCGTGTCTTCACCCGCTTCTGGCGGGGGAGCAAGCGCGGCGGCACCGGCCTGGGCCTGTACATCGTCAAGGGCATCGTGGAGGCCCACGGCGGCACCATCACGGTCGGCCGCGGCCCCGGCGGCGGCGCCGAATTCCGATTTATCCTGCCCGTGAGCGCCCCGGCCTACCTCACGCAGTAGCACTGCGGAGCGTCTTGCCAGGCGGCCCACGGGCTCCTTCACCCCCAACGACCTTTAGACTCGTCCTTTGGCACCTTTGTGTCTCTGTGTCGATCGGTCTGATCGCGCCGTACGGGGACCACCAGCCAGCCATCGGAAGTACGGGAAGAGATGTCGGCACCGAACAAGTCGTACGACCCTGTCGAGGTCGAGGCACTGAAACCGGAAGAGATCGAGCGCATGCGGGACGAGGCGCTCGCCGCCTTCGCGTCCGCCGGCGACCTCGACGAGCTGCGCGAGGCGAAGACCGCGCACATGGGCGACCGCTCGCCCCTGGCGCTCGCCAACCGCGAGATCGGCGCCCTGCCCCCCCAGGCCAAGGCCGAGGCGGGCAAGCGTGTGGGCCAGGCCCGCGGCGCCGTGAACAAGGCCTTCGGGGCCCGCACGGTCGCCCTGGAGGCCGAGCGGGACGAGCGGGTGCTGGTCGAGGAGGCGGTGGACGTCACGCTGCCCTACGACCGCGTCCCCGCCGGCGCCCGGCACCCCCTGACCACGCTGATGGACCGCATCGCGGACATCTTCACGGCCATGGGGTACGAGGTCGCCGAGGGTCCCGAGGTCGAGGCGGAGTGGTTCAACTTCGACGCGCTCAACTTCACGCCCGACCACCCGGCGCGCCAGATGCAGGACACCTTCTTCGTCCGCGGGCCGGAAGGCACCGAGGGTGACGAGTCCGGCGTCGTGCTGCGCACCCACACCTCCCCGGTGCAGGCGCGCTCGCTCCTGGAGCGCAAGCCCCCCGTCTACATCGTCTGCCCGGGCCGCGTGTACCGCACCGACGAGCTCGACGCGACGCACACCCCCGTCTTCCACCAGGTCGAGCTGCTCGCCGTGGACGAGGGCCTGACCATGGCCGACCTCAAGGGCACCATGGACCACATGGTCCAGGAGCTGTTCGGCGAGGGCACGACCACGCGCCTGCGCCCGCACTTCTTCCCGTTCACCGAGCCGTCCGCCGAGATGGACATGCAGTGCTACGTGTGCCGCGGCGAGTCGGTGGGCAACCCCGACCGCCCGTGCCGCACCTGCTCCAGCGAGGGCTGGATCGAGCTCGGCGGCTGCGGCATGGTCAACCCCAAGGTGCTCGTCGCCTGCGGCGTCGACCCCGAGAAGTACAGCGGGTTCGCCTTCGGCTTCGGCATCGAGCGGATGCTGATGTTCCGCCACAACGTAGAAGACATGCGAGACATGGTCGAGGGTGACGTCCGTTTCACCCGGCCGTTCGGGATGGAGATCTGATGCGGGTCCCGCTTTCTTGGCTGCGGGAGTACGTCGACCTCCCCGCGGGTGCGACCGGCCGTGACGTGGCCGCCAAGCTCGTCGACGCCGGCCTCGAGGTCGAGACGGTCGAGCAGCTCGGCGGCGGGCTCAAGGGCCCGCTCGTCGTCGGCCAGGTGCTGACCATCGAGGAGCTCGAGGGCTTCCGCAAGCCGATCCGGTTCTGCACGGTCGACGTCGGCCAGGCCAACGGCACCGGCGAGCCGCAGGAGATCGTCTGCGGCGCCCGGAACTTCTCCGTGGGCGACAAGGTCGTCGTGGTCCTGCCCGGCGCGGTGCTGCCCGGCGACTTCGCGATCGCCGCGCGCGAGACGTACGGCCGCACCTCGCACGGCATGATCTGCTCCGGCGACGAGCTGGGCATGGGCGACGACGGCACGCACGGCATCATCGTGCTGCCGCCCGAGCACGAGGTCGGCACCGACGCGATCGAGCTCCTCGAGCTCGTCGACGAGGTCCTCGACATCGACATCACCCCGGACCGCGGCTACTGCATGTCCCTGCGCGGCGTCGCCCGCGAGGCGGCCACCGCGTACGGCCTGCCGCTGCGCGACCCGGCGCTGCTCGACGTGCCCCAGCCGAACTCGTACGGCTACCCGGTCAAGGTCGACGACCCGGCCGGCTGCGACCGCTTCACCGCCCGCACGGTGACCGGCCTCGACCCCGATGCGCGCTCCCCGATCTGGCTCACCCGCCGCCTGCAGAAGGCGGGCATGCGCCCGATCTCGCTCGCCGTCGACATCACCAACTACGTGATGCTCGAGCTCGGCCAGCCGCTGCACGCCTACGACCGCTCCCGGATCGACGGCGCCATCGGCGTCCGCCGCGCCGAGCAGGGCGAGAAGTTCACCACCCTCGACGGGGTCAAGCGCACGCTCGACTCCGAGGACCTGGTGATCACCGACAACAGCGGGCCGATCGGCCTGGCCGGTGTCATGGGCGGCGCCAACACCGAGATCGCCGACTCCGTCACCGACCCGGAGACGGGCGCCGTCACCGGCACCACGGCCGTGGTGATCGAGGCCGCGCACTTCGACTCCGTGTCGATCTCGCGCACCGCCCGCCGCCTGAAGCTCTCCTCCGAGGCCTCCAAGCGCTTCGAGCGGGGCGTCGACCCGCTGGCCGCCGCCGCGGCCGCCCAGCGGACCGTCGACCTGCTCGTGCTCCTCGCGGGCGGCACCGCCGAGGCCGGCGTCACCGAGTTCCTCGCCCCGGGCGCCCCGCGCACCATCGCGATGCGCGCGGACCACCCGGACCGGGTCGCGGGCATGGACTACGGCCGCGAGACCGTCGTACGCCGCCTCCAGGAGGTCGGCTGCGACGTCTACGGCCAGGACGAGCTCGTCATCACCGTCCCCTCGTGGCGGCCCGACCTCGCCGCGCCCAACGACCTCGCCGAAGAGGTCATCCGGCTCGAGGGCTACGGGAACCTCCCGTCGACCCTTCCGCAGGTGCCCTCCGGCCGCGGCCTCACCCCCCGGCAGCAGCTCCACCGCCGGGCCGGCCGCGCGCTGGCCGGCGCGGGCTACGTGGAGGCGCTGAGCTACCCGTTCATCGGCGAGCAGGTCTTCGACCAGCTCCAGCTCCCCGCGCACGACGCCGCCCGCCAGGTCGTCAAGCTCGTCAACCCGATCTCCGACGAGGAGCCGGCGCTGCGCACCACGCTGCTGCCGGGTCTGCTCGGCGCACTGCGCCGCAACGACAGCCGGGGCAGCCACGACCTCGCCCTCTTCGAGACCGGTTCGGTCTTCCTGGCCGGCGCGCAGCCGGGCGTTGCCGTACGGCTGCCCGTCGACCGCCGTCCCACGGACGAGGAGATCGCCACCCTGGACGCGGCCCTGCCCGCGCAGCCGCGGTACGCCGCGGTCGTGCTGGCCGGTGCCCGCGAGCAGGCCGGCTGGTGGGGCAAGGGCCGTCCGGCCGACTGGGCGGACGCCGTCCAGGCCGCGCGTGCGCTGGCCGTCGAGGCCGGCGCGGAGCTCGTCGTCCGCCAGGGCCAGTACGGCCCCTGGCACCCGGGCCGCTGCGCCGAGCTGGTCGTCACCCTCGACGGCGTCGAGCAGGTCATCGGCCACGCCGGTGAGCTGCACCCGCGCGTGGTCAAGGCGCTGGGCCTGCCGGCCCGCACCAGCGCGATGGAACTCGACCTCGACCGCCTCGCCGCGGCCGGCGGCGAGGCCCTCCAGGCGCCCCGGATCTCCTCCTTCCCGGTGGCGACCCAGGACGTCGCGCTGATCGTGGACGCGTCGGTTCCGGCCTCGGACGTGGAGGCCGCGCTGCGCAAGGGCGCGGGCGAACTCCTCGAATCGCTCCGGCTGTTCGACGTGTTCACCGGCGAGCAGGTCGGCGAGGGCAAGAAGTCCCTGGCGTACGCGCTGCGCTTCCGCGCGGCCGACCGCACGCTGACCGCCGAGGAGTCCACGGCCGCGCGCGACGCGGCGGTGGCGCTCGCGGGCGAGCGGACCGGGGCGGTGCTGCGCGGCGCGTAGCCGCACGCGGCAGGCCCGTCGAGGGCCTGCTTCACGCCTGGTGAGGGCCCCTCCGGAACGCCGGAGGGGCCCTCACTCATTCGGGTGAGAAGGCCGGTGACCCGTGTCCGGGGCACCGGGTGATCGGCACAATCGATGCGGCCGAGGGGAGGCCGCGATGATCGGGGAGATGACCCAGGTACGCCGGGTGTGCGTCTTCGCGTGGGGCGGCGCCGCGGTGTCCTGGGAGCTGTCCACCCCCGGGCGGCTCGTGCCCAGCCTGGCCACCTGTGCGGCGTTCCTGCTGCTGGCGACGGGCTGCGCCCTGCACATCCGGCGCGGGCTGGTCGCCGAGCTGCGGCGTTCGCAGGAGATCGCCGGGGCCGCGCAGCGGGCGCTGCTGCGGCCGATGCCGAGACGGATGGAGGGGCTGACGCTGGCCGCCGCCCAGCTGTCGGCGAGCCGGGGCGCGGCGGTGGGCGGGGACCTGTACGAGGCCGTGCCGACGGTGCACGGGGTGCGGGTGGTCATCGGGGACGTACGGGGGCACGGACTGCCGGCGCTGGGGGCGGCCGCGGCGGTCCTCGGAGCCTTCCGCGAAGCGGCGTACGACGAACGGTCGCTGGGCGGGGTGCTGGTGCGGATGGAGCGGGCGCTGGGCCGGCACGTGCGCGACCGGGCCCGGTCCGAGCACCCCGCGGCCTGTCCGGCCGAGCCGGAGTCTCCGTCGGCCGAGGAGTTCGTGACGGTCCTGCTCCTCCAGATCGCCCCGGACGGCACCCTGCTGGCCCTGAACTGCGGGCACCCGTGGCCCTACCTGCTGCGCAGCCGGGGCTCCGCCCCGGACCCCGCGCCCCACGTGCCGGCGCTGCGCCCGACCCGCGTGCACCTGCTCGACGGCGGCGAGACCATGCCCCCGCTCGGGGTGGTCCCCGTACCGGCGGACCCCCGGCCGTACGCGTGCGGTGAACTCCGCCCCGGCGAAACCCTGTTCCTGCACACCGACGGCGCCGAAGAGGCCCGTGACGCCGCCGGCGCGTTCTTCCCCCTGCGCAGCGTCCTCGCGGAGGCGACGGCACCGCTGACGCCCGCGCGGCTGGTCGCGGGCGTGCACGCGGCCCTGCTCCGGCACACCGGCGGGCGACTCGCCGACGACGTCGCCCTGCTGGTGCTCCGCGACGACCGGACCTGACCGGCCGGCCCTGAACAGGCCGGCCCCGGACCGGCCCCGCCAGGCCGGCCCCGCCGGGCCCGGCGACCAACCGGGCTCCGGCGGAACCGGCACGCCGCCCGCCTGCCGTGGAGTGTCGGGCAGACAGCAGAACGGGCGGCGCGGTGACGGGTCGTCGCACTGTACGAGGGGGAGCCGACGACCCGGGCTGCCTCTTGGCGAGGCCCTTAAGTGAAGCGCCCTGCGGGCCCCCGGCGGCAGAGTGCGTATCGCATTTATGCGCGTACTTGGTTCACACCCCGTGTGAACCGAGTACCCACTAGCCTGAGACCGACGAGCCCTGGGAGCGGCCCATGCAGCCCAATGTCCTGCTCGACGCCCTCCTCGCCGAGGCGGGCATGTCACACGCCGGACTCGCCGCGTACGTGAACCAGGCGGGCCGCACCCGCGGACTCGCCCTGCGCTACGAACACACCGCCGTGGCCCGGTGGCTGAAGGGCCAGCGGCCCCGCGGCCACGTGCCCGACCTGATCTGCGAGGTACTCGCCGGCCGGCTGCGCCGGCCCCTCGGGCTGGACGACATCGGCCTCGGGGTACCGGGCCTGCCCGCCTCCCCGCACGCCTCTCCGCTCAGCGGGTTCGTGGACCGCGCCGCCGCTCTGTGGCGTGCCGACGGCCAGGCCCGGCCCCAGCTGCTCACGGCGCAGGCCGTCACCGGCACCCCCGCCGTCATCCCGGTCTGGGAGTGGGAGAACCCGCCCGAGGACGCCGACGTCTCCCGGGTGGGACCGGACAGGATCGGGCCCGAGCACATCGAGATCCTGCGGGCCGCCCGCGCCCACTACGAGCTGATGTACCGCCGGGCCGGCGGGGTGGCCACCCGGGACCGGATCGTCCGCTTCCTTGGCACGGAGACGGCGCCCATGCTGCGCGGCAGCTACCCCGACGCCCTCGGCCGGCGGCTGCACCGGGCCACCGGGTCGCTGGTGGCGGTGGCGGGAATCTGCGCGTACGACTCGGACGCCCACGGGCTGGCCCAGCGCTACTTCCACCAGGCCCTGCGCCTGGCCAAGGCGAGCGGGGACCGCGGGCTCGGGGCGTATGTCATCGCGCTGCTCGTCAACCAGTCCCTGCACCTGCGCGAGTACCGCCAGGCGGTGGCCTTCGCCGAGGCCGCGCTGCGCGCCGCGGGCCCGCACACCACCCCGGCGCTGGCGTCCGACCTGTACGCGATGCAGGCCAAGGCCTATGCCCGACTCGGCGACACCCGGGCCGCGTTGGCCTGCATCCGCAACGCCGAGGCGGCGGCCGAGCGGATCAGCCCGGGCGCCGAACCGGACGAGACCGGCTACGTGCAGCCGGGGCTGGTCAACGTCCAGGTCGCCGAGGCGCTGCTCGGGCTCGGGGACCTCGCCGCCGCGCACGAGCAGGCGACCGCGGCCGTCGGCACGCCCGCGCACGACCGCGGCCGGGTGCACCGGCTGGCGATGCTGTGCGAGATCCAGCTGCGGCAGGGCGAGGTGGACCGGGCGGTGGCGGCCGCGGCCGAAATGGCCGAGCGGGCCAAGGGGATGGAGTCGCTGAGGCTGCGCGACCGGTTGCGCGCGGTCCGCGAACGGCTGCTGACCAGCGGATGTTCGGACGCGGAGCAGACGGCCCAGCTCATCGACGGGGCGCTGCGCGTTCCCCTGTGACGGCTGGAACTGCTGCCATGTTGCCACCAATCCGAACGGAAGGCGGCACAACCGTGCAGTGGACGAACCTGAGTGAGCAGACCGTGTACAAGAACCGCTGGTTCGATGTGAATCTCGCCGATGTGGAACTCCCCGACGGCCGGCACCTGGACCACTTCGTGATCCGGCTGCGCCCGGTCGCCGTCGCCACGGCCGTCAACGAGGCCAACGAGGTGCTCCTGCTGTGGCGGCACCGCTTCATCACCGACAGCTGGGGCTGGGAGCTGCCCGCCGGGGTGGTCGAGGACGGGGAGTCCGTCGAGGGCGCGGCGGCGCGGGAGATGGAGGAGGAGTCGGGCTGGCGGCCCGGACCGCTCCGGCACCTGATGACCGTGGAGCCGTCCAACGGCCTGACCGATGCCCGCCACCACCTCTACTGGGCGGACGGGGCCACCTACATCGGCCACCCGGAGGACGGATTCGAGTCCTCGCGCCGGGAGTGGGTCCCGCTCAAGCTGGTGCCCGACATGATCGCGCGCGGGGAGATCCCGGCCGCCAACATGGCGGCCGGGCTGCTCCTGCTGCACCACCTCAGGCTCGGGCAGCCGTAGGGATCATCCGTACGGGTAGAAGCCCGAGCCCGTCTTGCGGCCCAGGCGGCCCGCGTCGACCATCCGCTGGAGCAGCGGGGGAGCGGCGTACAGCGGCTCCTTGTACTCGGCGTACATGCTGTCGGCCACCGAGGCCACGGTGTCCAGGCCGATCAGGTCCGCCAGCTTCAGCGGGCCCATCGGGTGGGCGCAGCCCAGCTCCATGCCGTTGTCGATGTCCTCGCGGCTCGCGATGCCCGACTCGAACATCCGGATCGCGGACAGCAGGTACGGGATGAGGAGCGCGTTGACCACGAAGCCGGACCGGTCCTGGGCGCGGATCGCGTGCTTGCCCAGCACGTCCCGCACCAGGGCCTCGGCGCGCTTGACGGTCTCCTCGCCCGTGGTCAGCGCCGGGATCAGCTCGACGAGCTGCTGCACCGGGGCCGGGTTGAAGAAGTGGATGCCGATGACCTGGTCGGGGCGCGAGGTGGCGACGGCCAGCTTGACCAGCGGAATGGAGGAGGTGTTGGAGGCCAGGATCGCGTCCGGGCGAGTGATCACCTGGTCGAGGACCTGGAAGATCTCCGTCTTGACCTGCTCGTTCTCCACGACGGCCTCGATCACCAAGTCGCGGTCGGCGAACTCGCCGAGGTCGGTGGTGAAGCTGAGGCGGGCCAGGGTGGCGTCCCGCTCCTCCTCGCTGATCTTGCCGCGTTCGGCGGCCTTGGTCAGGGAGTTGTGCAGCCGGGTGCGTCCGATCTCCAGGGCCTCGCCCGTGGTCTCGGCGACCTTCACCTCAAGACCGCTGCGGGCACACACCTCGGCGATGCCCGCGCCCATCTGGCCGCAGCCCACTACGCCGACGCGGGTGATGTCGGCCGGGAGGGTAGAGAGGTCCGTCACTTCGTGCCTTTCGCTGCTCATCCATCGCGGGTCCCCCGGGCCGGCAGTGGTAACTGCGTTCCGGCGCCCGCCACGCCCCCCGACGTTACCCCCGACGTTGACCCCGGTGGCGGGCCGGGGCGGGCATGCTGGGCGCACACAACGGAATGTCACGGAACGGGACGGAGTCGTCACATGGCGTACATCGGGCGTCGGGGACTGCTGGCGGGAGCCGCGTGGGTGGTGGCGGCGGCCACGGGCGGGGCGCCTGCGGCCCGGGCGGCGGCCGCGCCGCCCTCCGGCCGCGCGGCGACCGCGGAGTTCCGGGGCATGTGGATCGCCACCGTGTCGAACGTGGACTGGCCCTCCCGCAGCGGGCTGTCGGCCGCGGAGCAGCGCAAGCAGCTGATCGGCCTCCTCGACACCGCGGTGCGCCGGCGCCTGAACGCGGTGATCCTCCAGGTCCGGCCGGCGGCCGACGCGCTGTGGCCCTCGCTGCTGGAACCGTGGTCGCAGTGGCTGACGGGGGAGCAGGGGGTGGATCCGGGCTGGGACCCGCTGGGGACGGCCGTCGCCGAAGCGCACGCCCGCGGGCTGGAGCTGCACGCCTGGTTCAACCCGTACCGCGTGGCCAACCACGCCGACCTCGACCGGCTGGTGCCCGAGCATCCGGCGCGGCAGGACGGCTGGACGGTGGAGTACGGCGGGAAGCTGTACTACAACCCCGGGGTGCCGGAGGTGCGGCGGTTCGTGCAGGAGGCCATGCTCGACGCGGTCACCCGGTACCCGCTGGACGCGGTCCACTGGGACGACTACTTCTACCCCTACCCGGTGCAGGGGGAGCACTTCGACGACGACGCGGCCTACGAGGAGCACGGCGCGGGATTCTCCTCGCGGGCGGCGTGGCGCCGGCACAACACCGACACCCTGGTGCGCGAGATGTCCGAGCGGCTGCGCGCGCTCCGGCCCGCGGTCCGGTTCGGTGTCAGCCCGTTCGGGATCTGGCGCAACTCCGACCGGGACCCGGCCGGGTCGCAGACCCGCGGGCTCGCGACCTACGACGACCTGTACGCGGACACCCGCAAGTGGATCAGGGAGGGCTGGATCGACTACGTCGTACCCCAGGCCTACTGGCACATCGGGCACCCGACGGCCGACTACGCGGCCCTCGTCCCCTGGTGGGCGCGGACCGTCGAGGGCACCGGCGTGGACCTGTACGTCGGAGAGGCGCTGTACCGCTGCGACGCGGACAGCCCCACCGAGGCCTGGCGCGATCCCGCCGAGCTGTCGGAGCACGTGCGGTTCGCCCGCGGATACCCGCGGGTCCGCGGCCACGTGTGGTTCTCCGCGAAGCACGTGGCGGCGGACCCCAACGGAGCGATGGCCCGAGTGGTCGCCGACCACTACGGACCGGCGGCGGTACCGCGCTGAGTCAGTGGTCGGACTCCGCGGGGTGGCGGATCACGCAGTCGGGCCCGGGGGCCATCAGGGCCTCGTGCCCGTCCTGGAAGCGGACCCGGTACGGGGGGGTTCCGTTCTCACCCAGTACCTGGGTGATCTCGCCCACCTTGTCGTTCTGTCCTACGATCCTGCCGTGCTGCACCAGCTGGTCGCCCTCGGTCGCGCGCATAACTGACCTCCTCGGTGGCGGGCCGATCCGGTGCTAGCAGTTTAGGTCGTTCCGGGGCTATTTGACCCGTTGGGTGACGGCAATGCAGACGAGCACCGCGCAGGCCGCCACCGGGGCGGCGGGCGACAGCCGCTCGCCGAGCAGGGCCACCGACCACACCAGGGTCAGCAGGGGCTGGGCGAGCTGGAGCTGGCTCGCCCGGGGAGCGCCGATCTCGGCCATCCCGCGGTACCAGACGTACAGGCCGAGGAAGGTGGAGCCGGCCGCCGCCCAGGCCAGGCCGGCCAGGCCGTGCCCGGTGAGGTGGACCGGCTCGTACGCGAGCCCCAGTACGGAACCGGCCAGGCTGAGCGGCAGGCACAGCACCAGCGCCCAGCCGACCACCTGCCAGCCGGGCAGCGCCCGGGCGAGCCGGCCGCCCTCGGTGTAGCCCGCGGCGCACACCAGCAGGGCGCCGAACAGGTAGGCGTCCCCGGCCGAGAGCGAACCGCCGCTCTGGGCCACGGTGAAGGCGAGGACCACCGCGGCCCCGGCCAGCGCCGCGGCCCAGAACCGGCGCGAGGGCCGGACCCCGGTGCGCAGCGCGGAGAGCGCGGCCGTCGTCAGCGGCAGCAGCCCGACGACCACGGCCGCGTGCGAGGTCGTCGAGGTGGTCAGCGCGAGGGTGGTCAGCAGCGGGAACCCGACGACCACCCCGGCGGCGACCACGGCCAGCCCCGCCCAGTGCTCGCGGGCCGGCAGCGGGACCCGCAGGGCCAGCAGGAAGGCGCCGGCGATGGCGGCCGCCAGGACGCTGCGCAGGGCGACCAGCGACCACGGGCCGAAGCTCTCCAGGCCCCAGGCGGTCGCGGGGAAGGTGAGCGAGAAGGCGATCACGCCGAGGGAGGCGAGGAGGGTGCCGGTCGCGGCGCCGCGGGCGGATCCCGTCACCGCTATCGTGGTCGGCAGAGTAGCGCTATTCTGTGCTGTCATGTACGAGCGTAGCAGTGTGGCGGAGCTGGCAGAATCCCTCCGAGTAGAGCTCAACCGCTACTCGGTGGGTGGAAAGCTCCCGTCGAGCCGGGCCCTGGTCGAGCACTACCGGGTCAGCCCCGTCACCGTCTCGCGGGCCCTCGCGCAGCTCGCCGCCGAGGGCCTCGTCGTCACCCGGCCCGGCGCCGGGGTCTTCCGCGCCCGGCCGCGTACGTCGGCCCCCGCGTCCGGGGACACCTCCTGGCAGGAGGTCGCCCTCAGCGCCGAGGGCGCCGGGGACATCGTCCCGCGCTCCGTCGACGCCACCGGGGTGCTGGGCTCGCTGACCACCCCGCCGCCCGGGGTCATCGAACTCAACGGCGGCTACCTGCACCCCTCCCTCCAGCCCGAGCGGGCCATGGCGGCCGCGCTGGCCCGGGCCGGGCGGCGGCCCGGGGCCTGGGGGCGGCCGCCCGTCGAGGGGCTGCCCGAACTGCGGGACTGGTTCGCCCGCGAGATCGGCGGCCCGGTCGTGGCCGCCGACGTCCTGGTCACCGCGGGCGGACAGAGCGCCCTGGCCACCGCCCTGCGGGCACTCGCCCCGCCCGGGGCGCCGATCCTGGTGGAGTCGCCCACCTACCCCGGACTGCTGGCCATCGCACGCGCCTCCGGCTGCCGGCCCGTGCCGGTCCCGGTGGACGCGGAGGGGGTCCGGCCGGAGCTGCTCGCCGCCGCCTTCGAAGCCACCGGGGCGCGGGTCTTCGTATGCCAGCCGCTGTTCCAGAACCCGACCGGGGCCGTGCTGGCGCCCGGGCGGCGGGCCGAGGTGCTGCGGATCGCCCGCGCCGCCGGCGCCTTCGTCGTCGAGGACGACTACGCCCGCGCCTTGGCCCACGAGGACAGCGGGCCGCTGCCCGCCACCCTGGCCGCCGAGGACGCCGACGGGGTGGTGGTCCACGTCCGGTCCCTGACCAAGGCCACCTCGCCCAGCCTGCGGGTGGGCGCCCTCGCCGCCCGGGGCCCGGTCGTGGACCGGCTGCGCGCCATCCAGGTCGTCGACAGCTTCTTCGTCCCCCGGCCGCTCCAGGAGGCCGCCCTGGAACTGGTCGGCGCGCCCGCCTGGCCCCGCCACCTGCGGACCGTCTCCGCCGAGCTGCGCCACCGCCGGGACGTCCTCGCCGGGGCGCTGCGCAGGGAGCTGCCGGAGCTGGAGCTGCCCCATCTGCCCTCCGGCGGCTACCAGTTGTGGGTGCGGCCGGGCGGCGGCGGAGACGACGCCGGGTTCGCGGCGGCCGCCCTGCGCGCCGGGGTCGCGGTCGCGTCCGGCCGCCCGTACTTCTGCGCGGAGCCGCCCGGTCCGCACGTCCGGCTGAGCTTCGCCGGGGTGTCCGGGCCCGGGGAGCTGGTCGAGGCGGTCCAGCGGCTGCGGGCGGGGCTCGCGCCGTGACCGGGGGGCCGCCGGGGCCCGGGCCGGCCGGGCCGGTCACGGCGCTCGGCGCAGACGCTTGACCCCGTGCGGCGCGCGGCCCACCATCGCCGCATGCATGTTCGGGTTTCGCTCGTTGCCGCAGCCCGTAGTTCCCCGCTGCTCACCGAGCGCTTCGACGAAGACCGCCCGCTCGACGGGGCGGGCCGGCACGCCGTGGAGTCCGCCGCCCCCGGGCTGGTCCCGCTGGGCGCCGCCGAGCTGCGCTACTGCTCGCCCACCCCGCGCAGCAGGGCCACCGGCGAGGCCCTCGGGTACGCGCCGCTGGCCCAGCCCGCGCTCCGCGAGTGCGACATGGGCCGCTGGCGGGGGCTGACCCTCGCCGAGGTGACCGCCCGCGAGCCGGGGGCCGTCGACCTCTGGCTCACCGACCCGTGCGCCGCCCCGCACGGCGGCGAGTCGCTGCTCGCCTTCATCGCGCGGATCGGTGGCTGGCTCGACACCAGGCCCGCCGACGACGGGGGCGCGATCGTGGCCGTGGCGGAGCCGTCGGTGGTTCGGGCGGCCCTGGTCTACGCCCTGAAGGCACCCCCGCTGACCTACTGGAACGTGGACGTGCGGCCGCTCTCCACGATGACCCTCACGGGCTGGGCGGGCCGCTGGCACCTCTCCCTCCAGGCCCCCGGGTAAAGCGGTTGAGTCCCTTCCGCGCCCGGTCCTAGCCTGCCGGGATGAACGGCATACGGATCACCACACCGGCGGAGCGGCCCGAACTCGCGGACCGGCTCTGGGGCATGGCGGACTCGTGGCCCGAGTTCGCCCAGCACGACGCGCTGGCCTGGCTGCTGTACCCGCGGATGGTGGCCGAGCTCCCGCAGTACGTGCTGGTCGCCACGGACGGCGACGCGGTGGTCGCCCGGGGGTTCAGCGTCCCCTTCGCCCAGCACGCGCCGGGCCGCGGCGGGGCGCTGCCCGCGCAGGGCTGGGACCGGATCCTGATGTGGGCCTTCTCCGACCTGCGGCGCGGGGCCGCTCCGGACACGGTGAGCGCGATCGAGATCACCGTCGCCACGGACCGGCAGGGCGAGGGCCTGTCCGGCCGGATGCTGGCCGCGATGCGGGACAACGCCCGCGCCCGCGGCTTCGCCGAGGTCGTGGCCCCGGTCCGCCCGAGCGGCAAGCCGGCCGAGCCGGACACCCCGATCCACGCGTACGCGTACCGCACCCGCGAGGACGGCCTCCCGTACGACCCGTGGCTGCGCGTCCACGTCCGCGCCGGCGGCGTCATCGACTCCGTGGCCCCCCTCTCCATGACGATCACCGGCTCGCTGCCCCAGTGGCGCGAGTGGACCGGCCTCCCCTTCGACACCCCGGGCCCGGTCCGCGTCCCCGGCGCCCTCGCCCCGGTGCACTGCGCCCCGGAGGAGGGCTACGCGGTCTACGTCGAACCCAACGTCTGGGTCCGCCACGCCCTGACCGGCTGAATCGGCCGGACCCGCAAGCCCCGTGGCCCCGCCCGCCCTCGTACTACCGGCCGGTTCGGCCCCCGTGACCGCCGCCGGCGTGGGACCCTTCGTACGGAGTGCCCGGCCCCCCTGAAGCGCATTGCATAAACCTGCGTAGCTACGTATAGTCATGCCATCGACGAGGAGGGTCCGATGGCGGTACGTGTAGCGGTGGCCGGTGCGAGCGGGTACGCGGGCGGTGAAGTCCTGCGCCTGCTGCTCTCGCACCCCGAGGTCGAGATCGGCGCCCTGACCGGCCACTCCAACGCCGGAGAGCTCCTCGGCACCCTGCAACCGCACCTCGTGCCGCTCGCGGACCGGATCCTGGAGGCGACCACCCCCGAGGTCCTCGCCGGCCACGACGTCGTCTTCCTCGCGCTCCCGCACGGCCAGTCCGCCGCCGTCGCCGCCCGGCTCGGCGAGGACGTGCTCGTCGTCGACATGGGCGCCGACCACCGGCTCAAGGACGCGGCCGACTGGGACAAGTTCTACGGAGCCCCGCACGCCGGCACCTGGCCGTACGGGCTCCCCGAGCTGCCCGGCGGGCGGGCCGCGCTCGAAGGGACCAAGCGCATCGCCGTCCCTGGCTGCTTCCCCACGGCCGTCTCCCTCGCCCTGTTCCCGGCCTACCAGGCGCAGCTGGCCGAGCCGGAGGCCGTGATCGTCGCCGCCACCGGCACCTCCGGCGCGGGCAAGGCGCTCAAGACGCACCTGCTCGGCGCCGAGGTGATGGGCAGCGTCACCCCGTACGGAGTGGGCGGAGCCCACCGGCACACGCCCGAGATGGTGCAGAACCTGTCCCCGCTCGCGGGCACCCGGGTCTCCGTCTCCTTCACCCCGAACCTCGTGCCCATGCCCCGGGGCATCCTCGCCACCTGCTCGGCCAAGGCCCTGCCCGGCACCACGGCCGACTCGCTCCGCGCCGCCTACGAGAAGGCGTACGCCGACGAGCCGTTCGTCCGGCTGCTGCCCGAGGGCCAGTGGCCGGCCACCAAGGCCGTGCACGGCTCCAACGCCGTCCAGGTCCAGGTCGCCTACGACGAGTCCGCCCGGCGGATCATCGCCGTCAGCGCCATCGACAACCTCACCAAGGGCACCGCCGGCGGCGCGGTGCAGAGCATGAACATCGCCCTCGGCCTGCCCGAGAGCCTGGGACTTTCCACGATCGGAGTCGCACCGTGAGTGTCACGGCAGCACAGGGGTTCACGGCGGCGGGCATCGCCGCCGGGATCAAGGCCAACGGGAACCCGGACCTGGCCCTGGTGGTCAACAACGGGCCGCGTCTGGCCGCCGCGGGCGTCTTCACCTCCAACCGCGTCAAGGCCGCTCCCGTGCACTGGTCCGAGCAGGTCCTGCGCGGCGCCGCCGTCAGCGCGGTCGTCCTGAACTCCGGCGGCGCCAACGCCTGCACCGGCCCCAAGGGCTTCCAGGACACCCACGCCACCGCGGAGAAGGTCGCCGAGGTCCTCGGCGGCGAGGTGAACGCCGGCGAGGTCGCGGTCGCCTCCACCGGCCTGATCGGCGTCCTGCTGCCCATGGACAAGCTGCTGCCGGGCATCGAGGCCGCGGCCGCGGCCCTGTCCGAGCACGGCGGCGAGGACGCGGCCGTCGCCATCAAGACCACCGACACCGTGCACAAGACGGCCACGGTCTCGCAGGACGGCTGGACCGTCGGCGGCATGGCCAAGGGCGCGGGCATGCTCGCCCCCGGCCTGGCCACGATGCTCGTCGTCCTCACCACCGACGCCGACCTCGACAGCGCCACCCTCGACCGGGCCCTGCGCGCCGCGACCCGCACCACCTTCGACCGGGTCGACTCCGACGGCTGCATGTCCACCAACGACACCGTGCTGCTGCTGGCCTCCGGCGCCTCCGGCCGGGCGCCCGCCTACGAGGTGTTCGCCGAGGCCGTACGGACCGTCTGCGACGACCTGGCCCGCCAGCTGATCGGCGACGCCGAGGGCGCCAGCAAGGACATCCGCATCGAGGTCATCGGCGCGGCCAGCGAGGACGACGCGGTCGAGGTCGGCCGGTCCATCGCCCGCAACAACCTGCTCAAATGCGCCATCCACGGCGAGGACCCGAACTGGGGCCGGGTGCTCTCCGCGATCGGCACCACCAAGGCGGCCTTCGACCCGGACCGGCTGAACGTGGCCATCAACGGGGTCTGGGTCTGCAAGAACGGTTCGGTCGGCGAGGACCGCGACCTGGTGAGCATGAAGGACCGCGAGGTCCGCATCACCGCCGACCTGTCCACCGGCGGCGAGTCGGCCGTGATCTGGGCCAACGACCTCACCGCCGAGTACGTCCACGAGAACAGCGCCTACAGCTCATGAGCGACGAGAAGGCCGGGCAGCCCGGCACCGGAACGGCGCGCAAGCACACCGCGCTGCCCAAGGCGCAGATCCTCATCGAGGCGCTGCCCTGGCTGACCCGCCACAACGGCAAGGTCGTCGTCATCAAGTTCGGCGGCAACGC
Organism: Streptomyces sp. NPDC058525; assembly: GCF_042719495.1. Classification (NCBI taxonomy): domain Bacteria; kingdom Bacillati; phylum Actinomycetota; class Actinomycetes; order Kitasatosporales; family Streptomycetaceae; genus Streptomyces; species Streptomyces sp. NPDC058525. The sequence continues at coordinate 27,294 of NZ_JBHXNP010000053.1, read as the reverse complement.
CATGATCGACGAGGACCTCAAGGCGGCCTTCGCCCAGGACGTGGTCTTCCTGCGGCAGGCCGGCCTCAAGCCGGTCGTGGTGCACGGCGGCGGTCCGCAGATCAACGCCCAGCTCGACAAGCAGGGCCTGGTCAGCGAGTTCAAGGCGGGCCTGCGCGTCACCACCCCGGAGGCGATGGACGTCGTACGGATGGTCCTGGCGGGCCAGGTCCAGCGCGAGCTGGTCGGGCTGCTCAACGAGCACGGCCCGCTCGCCGTCGGCATGACCGGCGAGGACGCCCACACCATCACCGCCACCAAGCACACGCCCGAGATCGAGGGCGAGCTCGTGGACATCGGACGGGTCGGCGAGATCACCGCGATCGACACCGGCGCGATCGAGGCGCTGCTGGCCGATGGCCGGATCCCGGTGATCTCCTCCATCGCCCGCAGTGCCGACGACCACCACGTCTACAACGTGAACGCGGACACGGCGGCGGCGGCGCTGGCCGCCGCGCTCGGCGCCGAGACCCTGATGGTCCTCACCGACGTCGAGGGCCTCTACGCGGACTGGCCCCACAGCGACGAGGTGATCAGCCGGCTCACCGTCAGCCAGCTGGAGAAGCTGCTGCCCGAGCTGTCCAGCGGCATGGTTCCCAAGATGGAGGGCTGCCTGCACGCCGTCCGCAACGGCGTCACCACCGCCCGCGTGATCGACGGGCGGGTCCAGCACTCGATCCTGCTGGAGATCTTCACGGACGAGGGAATCGGCACGATGGTCGTGCCCGACGCACAGGGAGGGGAGCCCCGGTGAGCACCGGCAACGAGGAGTACCGCACCCGCTGGAAGGGTGCGCTGACCGACAACTACGGCACCCCCGCGCTGGCCCTCGTACGCGGTGAGGGCGCGCAGGTCTGGGACGCGGACGGGCGGCAGTACACCGACTTCGTCGGCGGCATCGCGGTCAACGCGCTCGGCCACGCCCACCCGGCGGTCGTCGAGGCCGTCAGCGGCCAGATCCGGACCCTGGGCCACGTCTCCAACCTCTACGCCTCCGAGCCGGTCATCGCGCTCGGCGAGCGGCTGCTCCAGCTCTTCGGCCGGCCCGGCAAGGTGTTCTTCTGCAACTCCGGCGCCGAGGCCCTGGAAGCCGCCTTCAAGATCGGCCGGCTGACCGGGCGGACCCACATGGTCGCCACCACCGGCGGCTTCCACGGCCGCACCATGGGCGCCCTCGCGCTGACCGGGCAGCCGAAGAAGCAGGACCCGTTCCTGCCCCTGCCCGGCGATGTCACGCACGTCCCGTACGGCGACGTCGAGGCGCTGCGGGCCGCCGTGACCGAGCGGACCGCGCTCGTGGTCATCGAACCGATCCAGGGCGAGAACGGCGTCGTCGTCCCGCCCGCCGGGTACCTGACGGCCGCCCGTGAGATCACCCGCGCCACCGGCACCCTGCTGGTCCTCGACGAGGTGCAGACCGGCATCGGCCGCTGCGGCCAATGGTTCGAGCACCAGGCGCACGAGGGCGTCGAGCCGGACCTGGTCGCGCTCGCGAAGGGGCTGGGCGGCGGTCTGCCCATCGGCGCCGTGGCCGCCTTCGGCGCCGCGGCCGACCTGCTCAAGCCGGGCCAGCACGGCACCACCTTCGGCGGGAACCCGGTCGCCTGCGCCGCCGGCCTCGCCGTCATCGACACCATCGCCGCCGAGGGCCTGCTCGAGCAGGTCAAGGCGCGGGGCGAGCGGCTGCGCTCCGGAATCGAGGCCTCCGGGCATCCGCTGGTCTCCCACGTCCGTGGTGCCGGCCTCCTGCTGGGTATCGTGCTGACCGAGCCCCTCGCACCGCAGGTGCAACAGGCGGCTCAGGATGCCGGCTACCTGGTCAACGCGCCCGCCCCCGACGTCGTACGGCTGATGCCGCCGTACGTCCTGTCCCAGGGCGAGGCGGACGCGTTCCTCCGGGACCTGCCCGGCATCCTCGACGCGGCCAACGGGGACGGATCCGGAGAATGAGACGACGATGAGCCAGGCGCAGGACAACGAGCACTGGCGGTCCGCCCAGACGGATGCCGGGGGAGGACAGGCCGTCCCCCAGACCCGCACCGCCCGCCACCGCCGGATCGTGGACATCCTCAACCGGCAGCCGGTCCGCTCGCAGAGCCAGCTGGCCAAGCTGCTCGCCGACGACGGCCTGAGCGTCACCCAGGCGACGCTCTCCCGGGACCTCGACGAGCTGGGCGCGGTGAAGATCCGCAACACCGGCGGAGAGCTGATCTACGCGGTGCCCAGCGAGGGCGGCTTCCGCACCCCGCAGGCCCCGCTCGGCGAGTCGGCCAAGGAGGAGCGCATGCGGCGCCTCTCCGGGGAACTGCTGATCTCGGCGGAGGCCTCGGCCAACCTCGTGGTCCTGCGCACCCCGCCGGGCGCCGCGCAGTTCCTCGCCTCGGCGATCGACCAGGCCGAACTGCGGGAGATCCTCGGCACGATCGCGGGCGACGACACGCTGATGCTGATCAGCCGCGACCCGGCGGGCGGCCAGGCGCTGGCCGACCACCTGCTGCGCCTCGCCCAGAAGGAGGGCTAGGGGCCCGGGCCGGGCGGTGCCTAGTAGCGGGTGACCGCCAGGGCCCCGGACTCGGTGCCGATCGCGATGTGGGGGCGGCGGTCCGGGTCGGCCCAGCGCAGGATCTCGCGCATCGCCTCCCGGGGCACGGACACGCAACCGGCCGTCGCGCCCTTGCCGTTGACGTGCAGGAAGATCCCGGCGCCCCGGCCGCGCACCGGCTCGGCGTAGTTGAAGCCGATGACCATCGCGTGGGCGTACTGGGCCTCGTAGGTCACCAGGTGCTCCGCCTCGCCGGGCGCGCAGTGCGCCGGCAGCGGCTCCACCCAGCGGTTGTAGGCGGCCGAGGCGTTGTCCTGGCACCACCAGGAGTCGCCGGTTACCCGCCGGTAGCCGTACTCGGTACCGGCCGGGGCCCGCCGGATCCCGAAGGCGTACGGGAGGTCGTACAGCCCGGTCGGGGTGGTGTTCGTGCCCTGGGTGCGGGTCGCGCCCTCGGTCAGGCCCTTCGCCCCGAAGCGCGCGTCCGCGCTCCCGGCCTCGTACCACCGCCCCGCCCGCCGGTCCCACCAGGTCAGCCGCCCGGTCGTGGAACCGGGAGCGGGCGCGACGGCGGTGATCAGCTGGCTTCCGCCGCCGGTGTCGGCGAGCCGGGCGGGCAGCGGGGCCCGGCTCTGGAAGCCCTGCGGGAGCAGGGTGGTGACGATCAGTGAGCCCGTGACGAGAGCGGTACGCAGCACACGTCAGACGGTACGGGGCGGAAGGGGCAGCGGCAGCGCAGGCAGGCCGTCGAGACTCGTTCCGATGTGGTCCTTCTTCTCGCAGTACGCGGCGAACTCCTCGTCCGTCTTGCGGCCGAAGTACTCCGCGTGGAGGGTGCGCTCGCCCTCGTACTCCATGAAGGGGACGGCGTACCCGCACGTGTCGGAGATCCGCTGGGCGTGGACGAGGATGATCGCCCGCGCGGACGGCCCGTCGGCGTTCCCGAACCCGCCGATCAGCTCGGCCCAGCGGGGGTCGTCGCGGAAGACCGCCTCGCCCTCGCCGTGCACGCGCACGATGTTGGGCGGTCCGGTGAACGCGCACCACATCAGGGTGATCCGGCCGTTCTCACGGACGTGCGCGATGGTCTCGGCGCCGCTGCCGCCGAAGTCGAGGTAGGCGAGGGTCTGCTCGTCGATGACGACGAGCGTCCCGGCGCGGCCCTTGGGGGACAGGTTGACGTGGCCGTCGCCGGCGAGCGGCGCGGTGGCCGTGAAGAAGACCGGCTGCTCCTCGATGAACCTGCGCAGCCGGCCGTCTATCCGTGTGTAGATCTTTCCCATGCGGATGATTATCCGATCGCGTCGTGAGGTGCGCGCGGAATTCCGAGCTGTGAGCGCATCCGCCCCATGACGTACTCGCCGAACAGCCCGGTGCAGCGGTCCAGCAGGGCGCCGACCTCGGGATCGCCGAGCGGCAGCGCGGGCGGCCGCCCGGGGGACCACAGGCTCTGCACGCGCTGCGCGGCGACCCGCCGCAGCCCCGGGTCGGGGTCCGTCAGCAGTTCCACCGAGGCCCGCAGCGCGTCGATGCCGCCGCGCGCGTGCAGGACCCGGTACGCGGCCCGGCGGGTGTGCAGCGGGAGCCCGGGCGCGATCCGGGCCGTCAGCCATGCGACGGGCAGCTGCCCGGCCGGCGGGGCCAGGCTGAGCGAGGCCTCGCGGGCGACCGCGGGCGAGGGGTCGTCGAGCAGCGGCCGCAGCAGCTCCGCGTCGTCGGCGTCGAGCGCGCGCAGGCCCGCGACGGCGGCGGCCCGCAGCGCGCCGGAGCCCTGCCCGGACCGCTCCAGCAGCGCGCGCAGCAGCGGTGCGTCCGCATGCCGGGCGCACTCGGCGAAGCCGGCGACGGCGTACGGGGTCACCCGGTCCGGGTCCTCGACCAGCGCGCGGCACAGGGCGTGCGGGTCCCCGCCGTCCTGCCGGACCAGCCACCGGGCGCAGGCCCGGACCAGTCCCGAGCGGTCGGCCAGGTGGTCCGCGGCCTCGGCGGCGCGTCCGGCCCCGCGCAGGGCGGTGACCCCGCCGGCGCGGACCATCGGGATGTGCCCGCGCAGCAGGCTGTCGACCGCCTCGTCGTCCGGCCCGTCGGCGGCGAGCGCGGCCAGGGCCGCGTCCGCCCAGACCAGCGCCGTCGCCGGGTCCCGCTCCTCGCCGGCCCGGCGGGCGAGTTCCCGTACGCCGAACAGGCCGGAGTCCAGGGTGAGGCGGGTGGCGAACCGCCGGGTCGGCAGGTCGCCGCTGCGGCGCAGCCAGGCCAGGACGGTGTCGGGCTCCTCGCCGGTCATCGTGCGCGCGGCCCGTGCCGGGCGCCACCACTGTCCGGGGCGCGCGGGGCGCGCGGGGCGCCACCAGGGCGCCGGCACCGGGTCCCCGCGGAGCGCTCCCTCGAACAGGTCGCGCGCCCAGGTGCCCTGCTCGCGCCGGGCCAGCCTCAGGACCAGCGGGGTGAGGTCGATCAGGGTGTGCGCGGGGTCGGCGGCCAGGGCCCCGGCGAGCACCTGCCGGGCGCGCTCGCGCACCGCGGGGGCCCAGTCGGCGCACCGGATCACGACGAGCGGCAGCGGCGCGCGCGGGACGGCGAGCGCGGCCTCGCGGACGCGGCCGTCGGGGTGGCAGAGGCGGATCTCGATCGGATCGGCGGCGCGAGGCCCCGGACGCCAGGGGGAGTGGGTGTCCCGGACCTCCGCGTCGAAGGCGATCCAGGACAGCGGCAGGGCCGGGTGGCGGAACCCGGCGAGACCGGTGCGCCCGCCGCGCATCAGGGCCGCGGCCGCGGCCCGGCCCTCCTCTATCTGCCGCCGAGTCTCGGCTCCCACATGTCCTCCCTGAACGGCGCCCGAACGGTGCGGACTGCCGATCGTAGGCGCCGGCCGGTCCGGGCGCCCCTGATATTCGCCCTGGTCAGGCACGTGCGTCCGCAGGTCGATTGACGAAACATACGGAGCAGTGCATAGTTATGCCAGTCGTTGGACGCACCGAGAGGTGACCGCACGCACCGTAAGGAGAAGCCCGTGACCGAGCGCGTCGTACTCGCCTACTCAGGCGGACTGGACACCTCCGTCGCCATCGGCTGGATCGCCGAGGAGACGGGCGCGGAGGTCATCGCCGTCGCGGTGGACGTCGGCCAGGGCGGCGAGGACCTCGACGTCATCCGCAAGCGCGCCCTCGCCTGCGGCGCGGTGGAGGCCGAGGTCGCGGACGCCAAGGACGAGTTCGCCGACGAGTACTGCCTCCCGGCGATCAAGGCGAACGCCCTCTACATGGACCGCTACCCGCTGGTCTCCGCCCTCTCCCGGCCGGCCATCGTCAAGCACCTGGTCGCCGCCGCCCGCAAGCACGGCGCCTCGACCGTCGCCCACGGCTGCACCGGCAAGGGCAACGACCAGGTCCGCTTCGAGGCCGGCATCGCCGCCCTCGGCCCCGACCTCACGTGCATCGCCCCGGTCCGCGACTACGCGATGACCCGGGACAAGGCGATCGCCTTCGCCGAGAAGGCCGACCTCCCCATCGCCACCACCAAGAAGTCCCCGTACTCCATCGACCAGAACGTCTTCGGGCGCGCCGTCGAGACGGGCTTCCTGGAGGACATCTGGAACGCGCCGATCGAGGACGTCTACGAGTACACCTCCAACCCGGCCCTCGCCCGCGAGGCCGACGAGGTCGTCATCTCCTTCAAGGCCGGCGTCCCGGTCGCCATCGACGGCAGGCCCGTCTCCGTCCTGCAGGCGATCCAGCAGCTCAACGAGCGCGCCGGAGCCCAGGGCGTCGGCCGGATCGACATCGTCGAGGACCGCCTCGTGGGCATCAAGTCCCGGGAGGTGTACGAGGCCCCGGGCGCGATCGCGCTGATCACCGCCCACCAGGAGCTGGAGAACGTCACCGTCGAGCGCGAACTGGCCCGCTACAAGCGGCAGGTCGAGCAGCGCTGGGGCGAGCTGGTCTACGACGGCCTGTGGTTCTCCCCGCTGAAGCGGGCCCTGGACGGCTTCGTCGAAGAGGCCAACCAGCACGTCACCGGTGACATCCGGATGACCCTGCACGGCGGCCGCGCCGTCGTCACCGGCCGGAAGTCGGAGGAGTCGCTGTACGACTTCAACCTGGCGACCTACGACTCGGGCGACACCTTCGACCAGTCCAAGGCCCAGGGCTTCATCGAGATCTTCGGCCTCTCCTCGAAGATCGCCGCGCGCCGCGACCTCGCCTGAGGCGCGCACCGCCGAACGGACCGCCTCCCGTTACCTCCGCGACCGAGAGGCGGTTGCACATTCCACACCATGCAGTCTTGAGGAGCAGTAGCTGTGAGCAGCAACAACGGTGACGTCCGGCTCTGGGGCGGACGCTTCGCCGACGGTCCCGCCGAGGCCCTCGCGAAGCTGTCCGCGTCGGTCCACTTCGACTGGCGCCTCGCGCCGTACGACATCGCGGGCTCCCGCGCCCACGCCCGGGTGCTGCACAAGGCGGGGCTGCTCACGGCCGACGAGCTCGAGCGCATGATCGACGGACTCGACCGGCTCGAGGCCGACGTGGCCGCGGGCACCTTCGTCGGCACCATCGCCGACGAGGACGTGCACACCGCGCTGGAGCGCGGCCTGCTGGAGCGGCTCGGCGCCGACCTCGGCGGCAAGCTGCGGGCCGGCCGGTCCCGCAACGACCAGGTGGCCACCCTCTTCAGGATGTACCTGCGCGACCACGCCCGGATCATCGGCGGGCTCATCGCCGACCTCCAGGACGCGCTGGTCGGCCTCGCCGAGACGCATCACGACGTGGCCATGCCCGGCCGCACCCACCTCCAGCACGCCCAGCCGGTGCTCTTCGCCCACCACGTACTGGCGCACGTGCAGTCCCTGTCCCGGGACGCGGAGCGGCTGCGCCAGTGGGACACCCGGACCGCGGTCTCCCCGTACGGCTCGGGGGCGCTGGCCGGCTCCTCGCTGGGCCTGGACCCGGAGGCGGTCGCCGCCGACCTCGGCTTCGAACGGGGCTCGGTCGGCAACTCCATCGACGGCACGGCCTCGCGGGACTTCGTCGCCGAGTTCGCCTTCGTCACCGCGATGATCGGGATCAACCTGTCCCGGATCGCCGAGGAGATCATCATCTGGAACACGAAGGAGTTCTCCTTCGTGACCCTGCACGACGCCTTCTCCACCGGGTCGTCGATCATGCCGCAGAAGAAGAACCCGGACATCGCGGAGCTGGCGCGCGGCAAGTCGGGCCGCCTCATCGGCAACCTGACGGGCCTCCTCGCGACGCTCAAGGCGCTGCCCCTGGCCTACAACCGGGACCTCCAGGAGGACAAGGAGCCGGTCTTCGACTCCTGCGACACCCTCGAGGTCCTGCTGCCGGCCTTCACCGGCATGATGGCCACCCTCACGGTCAACCGGGAGCGGATGGAGGAGCTGGCCCCGGCCGGCTTCTCGCTCGCCACCGACATCGCGGAGTGGCTGGTCAAGCAGGGCGTGCCGTTCCGCGTCGCCCACGAGGTGGCCGGCGAGTGCGTCAAGGAGTGCGAGGCGCTCGGCATCGAGCTGGACGGGCTCACGGACGAGCAGTTCGCGAAGATCTCGGAGCACCTGACCCCCGAGGTCCGCTCCGTCCTCAACGTGCCCGGCGCCCTGGCCTCCCGCAACGGCCGCGGCGGCACCGCCCCTTCGGCGGTCGCCCTCCAGCTGACCGAGCTGAAGGCGGACCTGGTCATCCAGCACGCCTGGGCCGTGCACAAGCAGTAGCGGCTCCGCGGCCCCCGCGCAGGGAACCGTCCGGCCCGCGCCGAGCGTGTTGGACGGTGTCCTGATCATGGGAGACGAGGAGACGATCGTGGAAACCTCAGGAGCCGGCCCGTCCCGGCGCGCGGTCCTGGCACTCGGTGCGGGGACCGCGCTGTTCACCGGCCTGGCCGGGGCCGCCGGCGGCCCCGCGCACGCCTCGGAGCCGGCGGGCGCGCTGACCCGGCGGCTGCGGGAGCTGGAGCTGCGGCACTCCGCCCGGCTGGGGGTGTTCGCCCGCCACACGGGCACGGGCCGGACCGTGGCGTACCGGGCGGACGGGCTGTTCCCGATGTGCTCGGTCTTCAAGGGGCTGGCCGCCGCGGCCGTGCTGCGCGACCTCGACGAGGACGGCGAGTTCCTCGCCCGGCGGATCCGGTACACGCGGGAGTACGTGGACAAGTCCGGGTACGGCCCGGAGACCGGCAAGCCCGAGAACGTGGCCGCCGGCATGACGGTCGAGGCCCTGTGCTCCGCCTCCGTCAGCCTGAGCGACAACGCCGCGGCCAACCTGCTCCTCGAGGAGCTCGGCGGGCCCACCGCGGTCACCCGCTTCAGCCGCTCGCTCGGGGACCGGACCACCCGGCTGGACCGCTGGGAACCCGAGCTGAACTCCGCCGAACCCGGGCGGGTCACCGACACCACCAGCCCCCGGGCCATCGGGTCCACGTACGAGCGCCTGCTGCTCGGCGGCGCGCTGCCGCCCCGGGACCGCGGGCTGCTGACCGGCTGGCTGATCGCCAACACGACGAACACCGGCCGGTTCAAGGCAGGCCTTCCCGCGGACTGGGTCCTGGCGGACAAGACCGGCGGCGGGAGCGAGTACGGGGTGGCCAACGACGTGGGCGTGGTGTGGCCGCCGGACGGCGCTCCGCTCGTCATGGCGGTCCTGACGACCAAGCCGGGCTCGCCGGCCGGCCCCAGGGACGACGAACTCGTCGCGAAGACCGCCCGGCTGCTGGCCTCGGCCCTCACCTGACCCCTACGCCGCCCAGTCGCGCAGCGCGTCGAAGTCCGCCCGGGTCAGCCCGATCTGCTCGTCGACGCGCATCAGCAGCGCGTGGGCGGGATGGTGCTGGCCGACGTACTCGCGGTCCATGGCCGTGATGTCGTCGTCGATCCACGCGAAGGGCCGGGCGCCCGCGTAGGCGAGCACGTACTGGGTCTTCCAGAACGTGCCGCGCGGGGCCCGGCCGTGCATCGCCGGCCAGTCGATGAAGGGCAGCCGCGGCAGGCCCAGGTGCGGGCCTATCCAGTCGTTCGCCTCGTCCTTCCACGTGGTGGCCCAGACGAGCTCGTACGCCTCCGCCAGTGCGAGCAGCTCCGCGCCGTGGCCGTGGTTCAGCCAGACCCGCAGGGGCTTCGCGCTCTCGCTCTCCCGCCAGCCCGTCGGCCGCATGCGGTGGGTGGTGTAGCCCTCGGGGCGGCGCTGCGGCTTGGCCGCGTAGGGGTTCAGCGGCCCGTCGACATCGATCAGCAGCAGTGGCTTCATGCGCACAGGATTCCTTTCGGACTGCCGGACGGCAGCTCGTTTTCCGATCGAATGAGACGTGTGCGTCTCATTCGGGGTACACTTGTCTCATGGCCATGGATCGTGACCAGGTGCTCCGTGATGCGGCGGCCCTGCTCTCCCGCAAATCGACCGCCACGATGGACGAGGTCGCCCGCGCCGCAGGCATCGGGCGCGCGACCCTCCACCGGCACTTCGCCGGGCGCGACGCCCTCGTACGGGCCCTCGAAGAACTCGGCATCCGCGAGTTCGAGGTGGCCTTCGACAACGCCCGGCTCGACGAGGGCACGGCCGTGGACGCCCTGAAGCGGCTCGTCGCCGAGGCCGAGCCCAACGCCCAGCTGCTGGCCTTCCTCGTCACCGAGAACCAGCTCTTCGAGGGCGACCAGGTCAACGAGGGATGGTCCCGCCTCGACGCCCGCGTCGCCGCGCTCTTCCGGCGCGGCCAGGCCGAGGGCGACATCCGGATCGACCTGAGCACCGCCTGGCTCACCGAGGCCCTCTACGGCCTCATCGGCACCTGCGCGTGGGCCGTCATGGACGGCCGGGTCGCCGCCAAGGACTTTCAGTACATGATCATCGAGCTGCTGCTCGGTGGCGCAAGACGGAGCGTGGAGAAATGACCGGAACCCAGCAGCTGAGCCTGACGAAGGGGACGGAGGCCAAGAGCCCCGGGCGCTGGCTCGCGCTGTCCGTACTCGTCCTGGCCGTGCTGCTGGTCGCCGTGGACGCGACCGTGCTCGGCCTCGCCACCCCCTCCCTCAGCGAAGACCTCAAGCCGTCCGGCACCCAGCTGCTGTGGATCGGCGACATCTACTCCTTCGTCATCGCCGGACTGCTCGTCTCGATGGGCTCCCTCGGCGACCGGATAGGCCGCAAGAAGCTGCTGCTGGTCGGCGCCACCGCCTTCGGCGCCGTCTCCGTGCTCAACGCCTACGCGACCAGCCCCGAGATGATGATCGTCGCCCGGGCCCTGCTCGGCGTGGCCGGCGCGACCCTGATGCCGTCCACGCTCGCGCTGATCCGCAACATCTTCCACGACCCCAAGGAGCGCAGCCTCGCCATCGGCATCTGGGGCGCCACCGCCTCGGCCGGCGCGGCCGTCGGCCCGGTCGTCGGCGGAGCCCTGCTCCAGCACTTCTACTGGGGCTCGGTCTTCCTCATCAACCTCCCTGTGATGATCGTCCTGGTCCTCGTCGGGATCAAGCTGCTGCCCGAGTCCAAGAACCCGGTCGCGGGCCCCTGGGACCTGTTCAGCGTCGGCCTCTCCCTCGTCGGTGTCATCGGCGTCGTCTACGCCGTCAAGGAAGTCGCCACCCACGGCATGACCTGGGGCGTCTGGGCCGCCGCCGTCATCGGCGCCGCCAGCCTGTACGCCTTCGTCCGCCGCCAGTTCAGCTTGCCGTCCCCGCTGCTCGACATGCGGCTCTTCCAGCACCGCGGCTTCTCCGGCGCGGTCCTCGCCGACCTGCTCACCGTCTTCGGGCTCTCCGGACTGGTCTTCTTCCTCTCCCAGTTCCTCCAGCTCGTCCAGGGCCGCGACCCCCTGGAAGCCGGCCTGGCCGAACTGCCCGCCGCCATCGGCGCGGTGGTCACTGGCCTGGTCGCGGGCCGCTACGCCCGCCGCTACTCGGTGCGCTCCGTCGTCGCCGGCGGACTGGCCGCCATCGGCCTGGCCCTCGCCGTGCTCACCGTGATCCACAAGGAGTCCGGCTACCCGCTGCTCGGCGCGGCCCTGCTCATCGTCGGCCTCGGCGCCGGATTCTCCTTCACCGTCACCGCCGACGTCATCCTCTCCAGCGTGCCCAAGGAGCAGGCCGGTTCGGCCTCGGCCGTCTCCGAGACGGCGTACGAACTGGGCGCGGCCCTCGGCATCGCCCTGCTCGGCTCCATCGTGACCGGCGTGTACCAGGGCTTCACCGCCCCCGCCTCGGTCCCCGGGCCCGTCGCCGACGCCGCGCACGAGTCCCTCGGCGGGGCCGTCGAGGCCGCCAAGACGCTGGACCCGCAGACCGCCGGACAGCTGGTGGCATCGGCGCAGGAAGCCTTCACGGACGGGCTGCGGCTGGCCTCCGGAGTGGGCGCGGCCGTCCTTCTGGCCACCGCCGCGGCCGCCTGGTTCCTGCTCAAGGGCCAGAAGCTCCAGGACGGCATCGAGCACTGACGTCCCGCCAAAGGGTGATGTCCCCGGCCGAGTTGACAGTCCGTCGGGCCGCGGGACACCATCCCGGCGATGGAGATCAACGACCTGACCCCGGCCGAGCGCCGCATCTGGGACGCCTTCCCGCGCGGCGAGCGGGTCGACTTCCGGTCGCACCCCGGCGAGGACGCGTCCGACGCGGCCGACGGCCACGCCTGGGGCCCCGAGCGGACCGTACGGGCCGAGGTGCTCACCCACCTGCTGCTGAACGGGTCGAGCGCCCGGGGCCTGGTCGCCGGCCTCAACGTCCGGGGCGTCCGCATCACCGGCAAGCTCAACCTCAAGTACGCCGTGGTCGAGCACGCGATCCGGCTGCGCGGCTGCTGGTTCGAGCGCAAGCCCCTCATCTACGGGGCCCAGCTGCGGGCCCTCGTACTGACCGACTCGACCCTGCCCGGCCTCACCGCCACCTCCGTCACCATCGACGTGGCGCTGCGCATGCCCTGCTGCCGGATCAGCGGACCGGTGCGGCTCGCCGGCGCCCGGATAGCCGGCGGCCTCTTCCTCCAGCAGGCCGTCATCGGGACACCCTCGGGAGCCGCCGGGGCGGCCGCGGCGGGCGAGGAGGCGCCGCCCCGGGTCGCGGCGGGCGAGGAGGCGCCGCTCCAGGTCAACCACGCCGACATCGGCACCGACGTGATCGCCTTCGGACTCACCGTGCACGGCCAGACCCGCCTCAACGGCGCCACCGTCGGCGGTCAGGTCAACCTCGACGACGCCCGCCTGCTCGCCCCCGGCTCCACCGCCCTGCACGCCGAGAACCTGTCCGTCGGCACCGACCTGCGGGCCCTGCGGATGGAGGCCCACGGCCGGGTCAACCTCACCGGCTCCCGCATCCCGGGCCAGCTCCACTTCGGCTACGCCCGGTTCCTCAACCCCGGCGGCGTCGCCCTGCGCGCCTCCAGCTGCGTGATCGGCGAGGTGTGGCTGCGGTCCTGCGAGACCGTCCAGGGCGCGGTGAACCTGCGGCGCTCCCAGTTCGACATCCTGCACATGCCGAGCGAGACCTGGCCCGACCGGATCCGCATCGACGGGCTCACCTACCGCACCCTCGCCCCGCACCTGCCCGCCGAGCAGCGGCTGCCGGCCCTGGAGCGCGCCGAGCCCGGCTACCTCCCGTACGCCTACGAACAGCTCGCCGCGGCCTACCGCACGGCGGGCGACGAGGCCGCCGCCCGGACCGTCCAGCTCGCCAAGCTGCGCCGGCACCGCCGCACCCTGCCCCGGCACGCGCGGCTGTGGGGGAAGCTCCAGGACGTCACCGTCGGCTACGGCTTCCGGCCGCTGCGGGCCGTCGGCTGGCTGCTGGCTCTGCTGCTGACCGGGACCGTCGCGTACACGGCCCGGCCGCCGCGGCCCCTGAAGGCGGGCGAGGCACCGGACTTCAACCCGGTCTTCTACACGATCGACCTGCTGGTCCCGATCATCAGCTTCGGGCAGGAGTCCGCCTACGCCCCGAGCGGCTGGTACCAGTGGCTGTCGTACACGCTGATCGTGACCGGCTGGATCCTCGCCACCACCACGGCGGCGGGCGTCAGCCGGTCCCTCCAGCGGCAGTAGGTCAGGCGGCCTTCGCCTTGGTCGCGTACATGTCCACGTACTCCTGGCCCGACAGGCGCATGACCTCGGCCATCACCGAGTCGGTGACCGCGCGCAGCACGTACCGGTCGCGGTCCATGCCCTCGTAGCGGGAGAACTCCATCGGCTCGCCGAAGCGCACGGTGACCCGGCCCGGGCGCGGCATCCCGGCGCCGCCGGGCTGCAGCTTGTCGGTGCCGATCATCGCGAACGGGACCACGGGGGCGCCCGTCATCAGGGTCAGGCGGGCGATGCCGGTGCGGCCGCGGTAGAGCCGGCCGTCGGGGGAGCGGGTGCCCTCCGGGTAGATGCCGAAGATCTTGCCCTCTTCGAGGATCCGGCGGCCGGTCATCAGGGCCGCGACCCCGCCGTTCGCCCCGTCGCGGTCGACGGGGATCATGCCGGAGCCGGTGAAGAACCAGGCCATGGCCCGGCCCTTGATGCCCTTGCCCGTCACGTACTCGTCCTTGCCGATGAAGTGGACCGTGCGGTCGCACACCAGCGGAAGGATCATGGAGTCGATGAACGTGAGGTGGTTCCCCGCCAGAATCACCGGCCCGGTGCCCGGGATGTTCTCGATGCCCTCCACACGGGTGCGGAACATCAGGCGCATGACCGGTCCGACAGTGGCTTTGATGAGGCGCGTACGGAACAACGTGGGCCCTCCGGCATCGAAAAGCGGTTCTCGCACCCACCACGCGGCGGTAGTGCAGGTGAGGACGATACTCGCGGGTCAGCTCTGATCGCACATCGGGTTCACGAGTCGGATACGCAGTGTTGACACACGTTTCCGCCGTGTTCCGACGGGACACCCTCGCCCGAAACCCCTCCCCGCCTACGATCGGCACGCCGATTCGGGCGTTTTCGTAATGGGGAGTGGCGTTCATGACACAGGGTGGGGCAGCACGGCGCACGGTCCTCGGCGCGGCCGTATTGGCGGCGGGCACCGGCATCACCGGACTCGCGGCGGGACCGGCCGCCGCCTCCGCCGAGGGCGGCGGGCACGGCGAGGGCGGCTTCCGGGACCTCCCGTACCCGACGGTGATCGGCCACCGCGGAGCCAGCGGCTACCGCCCCGAGCACACGCTCGGCTCCTACCAGCTCGCGCTCGACATGGGCGCGGACGTCATCGAGCAGGACCTCGTCCCCACCAAGGACGGGCACCTGGTGTGCCGCCACGAGAACGAGATCGGCGGCACCACGGACGTAGCCGACCACCCCGAGTTCGCGGGGCGCCGGACCACCAAGTCCGTCGACGGGGTCTCCGTCACCGGCTGGTTCACCGAGGACTTCACCCTCGCCGAGCTGAAGACCCTGCGCGCGAAGGAACGCATCCCCGCCGTCCGGCAGCGCAACACCCTCTACGACGGCCAGTGGGCGGTGCCCACCTTCGAGGAGGTCCTGCGCTGGGCCAACCGGGAGAGCCGCCGCCGCGACAAGCAGGTCTGGCTGCACGTGGAGACCAAGCATCCCAGCTACTTCCGGGCGCTGGGCCTCGGCCTGGAGGAGCCCCTGGCCAAGCTGCTGCGCCGGTACGGACGCGACCGCCGCGACGCGGCCGTCTTCCTCCAGTCCTTCGAGCCCTCCAGCATCCAGCGGCTCTCCCGGCTGGTCTCGGCGCCCCGCGTCGTCCTGCTCTCCGCGGCCGGCACCCGCCCCTGGGACTTCGAACTGGCCAAGGACCCGCGCACCGTCGCGGACCTGGTCAAGCCCGAGGGCCTGCGGTGGATCGCCGGCTTCGCCCAGGGCATCGGCCCGACCATGGACCTGATCCTCCCGCGCGACGCGGCCGGCAAGCTCGGCACCCCGACCACCCTGGTCAAGGACGCCCACGCGCAGGGGCTGCTGCTGCACCCCTACACCGCCCGCAACGAGAACAGCTTCCTGCCGGCCGACTTCCGCAAGGGCACGGACCCGACCGCGTACGGAGACGCCCTCGCCGCCTTCCGTACGTACTTCGAACAGGGCATCGACGGCATCTTCACCGACAACCCGGACACCGGACTCCTCGCCGCGGAGGCCTTCCGCCCGGGCCGGCGCCCCGTCAACCGCTGACCGGAGCTTCCCGTACGAGTGGGACGCGCCCGGCGGGGAAACCACCGGGCGCGCACCGCTCGTCCCGCCCGGCATGGACCTGCTGAAGGCTGACCTCTTTGAGAAGCTCGGCCCGCTGCTCTCGGCCGAGGCGGCGGCGGAGGCCCCGGGCACCGGAGTCGAGGCGGCCGACCTGGAACAGGCCGTCTGGGTCAGGCTGCTGGAGAGCGGCCCGCGCGACCCCGACCCCACCGGCCGCGCGCGCTGGCTGCGCCGGGCCGTGCGCGCCGAGGCCCGGCTCGCCCGGCGGCGGGCCCGCCGCGAGATCCCGTACGACTACCGCCACCACTCCGCGGCCGCGGGCGGCGCACCGGAGGACGCCCTGCTCGACGGCGAGGAGACCCGGGCGCTCCGATCGGCGGTCGCCCGATTGCCCGGACGCTGTCCGGAGCTGATGAAGGCACTTCTTTCGCCCAGAGACCTCACTTACCGTGAAATCGCAGGAGAGTTGGGTATCTCACAAGGAAGTTTGGGGCCCGTCCGTTCCCGTTGCCTGGGATGTCTGCGCAGAATGCTGGCTGCAGAGGTTGCGGCTCCTGGCCTGCGGGGAAAGGAGCGGTAGACCAACGGGCTACCAGGTGAGCGGGAGGCATGCGCACATGGGCATGAGCGTGACCATTTCGGCGGCGGCTGCCGAGGACGCTGAGCAGATCTTCAAACTCCAGTACCTGGCCTTCCAGCGCGAGGCCGAGCTGTACGGCAACTACCTCATCCAGCCGCTCACCCAGTCCCTGGACTCCCTCAAGGCGGAGCTGGCGGCGGACACCGTGCTGGTGGCCCGGCTCGGCGACGAGGTCGTCGGCACCGTGCGCGGCAGCGTCGACGAGGACGGCACCGGCAAGATCGCCAAGCTGTGCGTCCACCCGCGGCTGCAGGGCCACGGCCTGGGCGCCCGCCTGCTGCGCGCCGTCGAGGAGGCCCTCGCCGGACACGGCGCCACCACCCGCTTCCGCCTGCACACCGGGCACAAGAGCGAGTCCAACCTGCGGCTCTATCGCAAGGCGGGCTACACGAAGGTCGGCGGCCGCACGGCCTCGGACGGCGTGCAGCTGGTGATCCTGGAGAAGGAAGCCAAGGACGCCACCGACTTCGCGGTCAGCGCCTGACCGCGCCCCGCGTCCCTCATCCTGATCAGCGCTTCTTGCGGAGCCAGAGCATCCCGGTGACCGGCAGGATCACCGGGATGAACAGGTAGCCCATCCCGAACTGCGACCACACGGTCGCGTCGGGGAAGGCGTCGGGCCGCACCAGGGTCCACGTGCCGACGGCCAGTACGCCGGCCAGCTCGGCGGCGCAGCAGACCAGCGCCGCCTTGCGGGCCGTCTCCCCGCCGCGCACCAGCGAGTACGTGATGAACGCGTAGGCCAGGGCCGCCGCGGCGGACAGCGAGTACGCCAGCGGCGCCCGGCCGAACTCGGTGGAGATCTGGTAGGCGGACCGGGACACCGCGCCGACCACCATCACCCCGTACAGCCACACCAGGAGCAGGCCGGGCCCGGAGACGAGCCGGGTGCGCCCGGCTGGTGCGGCGGTCGTCGTGTCAGGCACCGGTGGTTCCCCAGATGTCGTAGAGCCGTACTTCGAGGACGGCGAGGACGACCGCGCCCGCGGCCACCGTCACCGAACCCCACTTGGTCCGCTCGGTCAGCGAGAGCATTCCGGCGGCCGGTACCGCCGCGAAGGCGCCCAGCAGGTACGCCACGAAGATCACCGTGCCCTCGTCGGGCTTCTCGCCCTGGGCCAGCTTGACCAGGCCGATCACCAGCTGGGCCAGGACCAGCACCGTCACCACGGCCATGCCGATGAAGTGCCAGTCCTTGGTCGGCTGGTCCCGCCATGCGGCGTGGCCGCACCAGGCGGCGAGGGCGAGTGCGGCCACACCGATGGCGACCGTCAGGGCGTCGAGCATGCAGCGAGGGTATTACGGGCCGAAAGACCCGATGCGCTCACCCCTGGGCGGGCGCTTTGCTGGAAGCATGAACCTGCACGCCGAAGCCCTGCTGTTCGACAACGACGGCACGCTCGTGTCCTCCATGGAATCGGTGCACCGCTGCTGGACCCGGTGGGCCCGCGAGTACGCGATATGCGAGGAGGACTTCGCCCGCGTGGAGCTGCACGGCCGGCCCGCCGCGGAGATCATCGCCGAGCTGCTGCCCGCCGCGGTGCGCGCCGAGGCCCTCGCCCGGATCGAGACCCTGGAGGTCGAGGACGTGGCGGGCGGGGTGGTGCTGCTCCCCGGCACCAAGGAGCTGCTCTCCGCGCTGCCCGCCGGCCGCTGGGCCGTGGTCACCTCCGCCACCCTCCCCCAGCTACCGCTGGGAGGTGCCCCCAGCTGGCCGAGGCCCGGCTGCGCGAGGCCGGCATCGACTTCCCCGAGATGGTGGCCGCCGAGGACATCACCCGCGGCAAGCCCGACCCCGAGCCCTTCCTGCTCGCCGCCCGACGCCTCGGCGTGGACCCGGCCCGCTGCGTGGTCTTCGAGGACGCTCCGGCCGGGCTCGCGGCGGGTCGCGCGGCCGGCATGCGGACCGTGGCCTTGACCACAACGCACACCGCCGCCGAACTCGACGCGGACGTGGTCGTACGGGACCTTTCGGCCGTGTCGGTGCAGGTCAGCGACGGGGGTCTGACCATCGGGACGGATGGCTGAGGGAGACCGGTCTTGTCCGGTATGCGGCCGCTTTCCGTCCGCTATGCGGACATCGTTGATCGGTGAAGGGGCATGTCTGGTTTACTGGGGCCCATGACCACGACGAGCAGCCGCACCCTTGCGACCGAGGCGACGATGACGCCCGGTGCTCGTTGTATGTGTCGAATGCGCGCCTTCTGAGGGCCCCTTCCGCACGCCTCGCGCCCCGAAGCGAGACCGGCCGAGCCCGTCCGTGCATCCCCGGACCGCTCCTGCCCCGCGCACGCGTCGACACCATCCTTTTTCCCACGGTTCGACCCGTATCGCGTCCCCAGATGTTTGCCCCGTGCCCGGCACCCGCAGCGCCGTGCACTCGACAGCGACGGAAATCCTGTGATCACCACATCGGGCCTCACGAAGGTCTACCAGTCCCGTGGCCGCGAGGTCACCGCCCTGGACGGCGTGGACCTCCACGTCCGCGAGGGCGAGGTCTACGGCGTCATCGGCCAGAGCGGCGCCGGCAAGTCCTCCCTGATCCGCTGCGTGAACCTGCTCGAGCGCCCCACGACCGGCACCGTGAGCGTCGGCGGCGTCGACCTCACCGCGCTCGCCGGCCGCGGCCGCCGCGCCGGCAAGGAACTGCGCGAGGCCCGCAGCCGCATCGGCATGGTCTTCCAGCACTTCAACCTGCTGTCCTCGCGCACCGTCCAGGGCAACATCGAGCTGCCCCTGGAGATCCTCGGCGTCTCCGGCCGCGAGCGCTCCCGCAAGGCCCTGGAACTCCTCGACCTGGTCGGCCTCGCCGACAAGGCCAAGGCCTACCCCACCCAGCTCTCCGGCGGCCAGAAGCAGCGCGTCGGCATCGCCCGCGCCCTGGCCGGCGACCCCAAGGTGCTGCTGTCCGACGAGGCCACCAGCGCCCTGGACCCCGAGACCACCCGCTCCATCCTCCAGCTGCTGCGCGACCTCAACCAGCAGCTCGGCCTCACCGTGCTGCTCATCACGCACGAGATGGACGTGGTCAAGTCCGTCTGCGACTCGGCCGCCCTGATGAAGCGCGGCAAGATCGTCGAGTCCGGCACCGTCGCCGAGCTGCTCTCCACCCCCGGCTCCGAACTCGCGGGCGAACTCTTCCCCGTCACCGGCGCCGCCACCGGCCCCGACCGCACGGTCGTCGACGTCACCTTCCACGGCGAAGCCGCCGCCCAGCCGGTCATCTCGCAGCTCTCGCGCACCTACAACATCGACATCTCGATCCTCGGCGCCGCGATGGACACCGTCGCCGGCCGCCAGATCGGCCGGATGCGCATCGAACTGCCCGGCCGCTTCGAGGACAACGTCGTACCCGTCGGCTTCCTGCGCGAGCAGGGCCTCCAGGTCGACGTCGTCGACGGGGAAGACACCGGCGGCAAGGCCGACGCGATCGACAACGAACTGGCCGCGCTGGTCAAGGATGGTGCGAAGTGACCTGGTCCGAGATGCAGCCCCTGCTCACCCAGGGCACCTACGACACCCTCTACATGGTGCTGTGGTCGACCCTGGTGACCGTCCTGGGCGGCCTGCCCATCGGCATCCTGCTCGTCCTCACCGACAAGGGCGGCCTGCTGCAGAACCAGCCGCTCAACAAGGTGCTCGGCGTGATCGTGAACATAGGCCGCTCGCTGCCGTTCATCATCCTGCTGATCTTCCTGATCCCGGTCACCACCGCGGTCGTGGGCACCTTCATCGGCCCCACCGCCATGATCGTCCCGCTCGCCATCGGCGCCATCCCCTTCTTCGCCCGGCTCGTCGAGACCGCCGTCCGCGAGGTGGACCACGGCCTGATCGAGGCCGTCGAGTCCATGGGCGGCGGCATTCCGACCCTCGTCGGCAAGGTGCTCCTGCCGCAGGCCCTGCCCTCCCTGGTCGCCGGTGTCACCACCACCGTGATCACCCTGGTCGGCTACTCCGCCATGGCCGGCGCCGTCGGCGGCGAAGGCCTCGGATCCAAGGCCATCACCTACGGCTTCCAGCGCTTCGAGACCGGATTCATGGTCGCCACCGTCGTCGTCCTGATCGCCATCGTCACGGTGATCCAGCTCATCGGCGACGGCGTGGTCCGCCTCCTGGCCCGCCGCGGCCGGACAGCCTGAACAACCCGGGCTGACAAGACCTCCCACCCCAGAAAGCCCGCACTTGTCGTGCTTGGGCCACCACCCCGAAATGCAAGAAAGGCACTCTTCGTGCGTAAGAACATCAAGCTCACCGCCCTCGCCGCCACCGCCACCGCGCTCGCCCTCGGCCTCACCGCCTGCGGCAGCTCCTCGGACCCGTCCTCCACCAAGGCCGACGGCGGCAAGACCGACGAGAGCAAGCCGCTGGTCATCGCGGCCTCCCCGAGCCCCCACGCCGACATCCTGAACTTCGTCAAGGACAAGCTCGCGGCGAAGGAGGGCCTCAAGCTGGAGGTCAAGGAGTTCACGGACTACGTCCTGCCGAACACCGCCACCCAGCAGGGCCAGGTCGACGGCAACTACTTCCAGCACAAGCCGTACCTCGACGACTTCAACAAGAAGAACAACACGACCATCGTGCCCGTCGTGAACGTGCACCTGGAGCCCCTCGGCCTCTACTCCAAGAAGGTCAAGACCCTCGCGGACATCAAGGCCGGCCAGACCATCGCCGTCCCCAACGACACCACCAACGAGGGCCGCGCGCTCCAGCTGCTCGCCGCGAACAACCTGATCACCCTCAAGGAGGGTGTCGGCACAGGCGCCAAGCTGTCCGACATCACCGACAAGAAGGGCCTGGAGTTCAAGGAGCTGGAGGCCGCCACGGTCCCGCGCGCCCTGAACGACGTGGACGCCGCCGTCATCAACGGCAACTACGCCATCGAGGCCAACCTGTCGCCCGCCAAGGACGCGCTGGTCCTGGAGAAGGCCGAGGGCAACCCCTACGCCAACTTCCTCGCGGTCAAGGACGGCAACCAGAACGACCCCCGGATCCAGAAGCTCGCCAAGCTCCTGAACTCCGACGACGTCAAGAAGTTCATCGAGGAGAAGTACCAGGGCTCGGTCGTCCCGGCCTTCGGCACCCCCGCCTCCTGAGCCTGACGGTCAGGCATTTCGGCCCCGCACGCTCCTGTCGGCGCGCGGGGCCGAGCTCTGCCCGCTTCCGGGCAACCCCGGCCCTGCACTTCCCCGGGCCCATGCTGCATGCTGTGGCCTACGACCCGCACAAACGGTCCCGCACCACGGTCTCAGGCATGGAGCTGCGCATGACTACCACCTTCCCGGACGTCACCATCAGCACGGACCGGCTGGTGCTGCGCCCCTTCGAGGAGGAGGACGTCACCGCGCTCACCGAGATGATGAACGACGAGGGCGTCACCGCCTGGACCTCGGTACCGCACCCCTACACCCGGGCCGACGCCCACGGCTGGGCCACCCGCCTCTCGCACGCCGAACGCACCGAGGGCCGCGGGATCGTCTTCGCCGTCACCGAGTTCCTCACCCAGCGCCTCGTCGGCATCGTCCACCTCCAGAACACCAACTGGCGCACCCGCTCCACCGAGGTCGGCTACGTCACCGCCCCCTGGGCCCGCGGCGAGGGCTACGCCAGCGAATCCGTACTGGCCGTGACCCGCTGGCTCTTCCGCGACCAGGGCTTCGAACGCCTCGAACTGCGCACCCCCGCCGACAACACCGCCTCCCAGCAGGTGGCCCAGAAGATCGGCTGCATCAGCGAGGGGGTCCTGCGCAACGCCTGGATAGTGCGTACCCAGTCGGCCGACGGCAGCTGGACCGACACCCGCACCGACCTCATCGTCTGGAGCCTCGTCCCCGAGGACCTCGACGACGCGGACGACTACGGCGACTACGACGGCTATGACGGGTACGACGCCTACTCCGTCGACAGAGCCGACGGCGCCGACCGGGAACTGACCCGATGACCAGGTAGTCTCACCGTGCCCGACCCCCTCGACGAAGCTTCGCCCACCCCGGCCACCCGCCCGGGGGCCCCTCCCACACAGGAGACAGACGACGATGGCCGACCGGGTCACGGTGATCGGCTGGGACGGCTCGCCCCTGACCTCGGCCGCCCGGTCCGCGCTCTCCGCCGCGACCCTGGTGGCCGGCGCAGCCCACCACCTCGCGCTCCCCGAGGTCCCGCCCACCGCGGAGCGCGTCCGCCTCGGCAGCCTCGGCCTCGCCGCCCGCCGCATCGCCGGCCACCGAGGCACCGCCGTGGTCTTCGCCGACGGCGACCCCGGCTTCTTCGGCGTCGTACGCACCCTGCGCGCCCCGGAGCACGGCCTGGAGGTCGAGGTCGTCCCCGCCGTCTCCTCCGTCGCCGCCGCCTTCGCCCGAGCCGGGATGCCCTGGGACGACGCCCAGGTCGTCGTCGCCCACCCCCGCACCCTGCGCCGCGCCGTCAACGTCATCCGCGCCCACGGCAAGGTCGCCGTCCTCACCTCGCCCGGCGCCGGCCCCGCCGAACTCGCCCTGCTCCTCGACGGAGTCCACCGCACCTTCGTCATCTGCGAGGAACTGGGCACCGAGCGGGAGCAGGTGAGCGTCCTCACCTCCGACAAGGCCGCCGACCACACCTGGCGCGACCCGAACGTCGTCATCGTCATCGGCGGCGGGGGCACCGGACAGGCCCTGGCCGCCGAACCCGGCTGGCTGCTCGGCCAGAGCCCGGACCGGCTCCGCTCCGGCGACCGCGGCTGGGCCCGCCCCCAGCCGGACACCGGGGAAGGGGAGTCCGCACAGCTCCGGGCGGCGCAGCTCGCCCGGCTCGGCCCGCGCACCGGCGACCTCGTCTGGGACATCGGAGCGGGCACCGGCGCCGTCGCCGTGGACGCCGCGGTACTCGGCGCCGCCGTCATCGCCGTCGACGCCGACCCGGAGGCCTGCGCCCGGGTAACCGCCGCGGCCCGCACGCGCGGAGTGCAGCTCCAGGTCGTCACCGGGCGCGCCCCCCACGTACTGGAGAACCTGCCCGAGCCCGACGTCGTACGCGTCGGCGGCGGGGGAGCCGCGGTCGTCGCGGCCGTCGCCGACCGCCGCCCCGAACGGATCGTCAGCCACGCCTCCACCCGCGACGAGGCCGAGGCCATCGGCCGGGCCCTCACCGAACACGGGTACGCCGTCGAGTGCGCGCTGCTCCAGTCCGTGGGCCTGGACACCCGCACGTGGGCCGAACAGGAGCGCTCCGTCGTCTTCCTACTGGCTGCCGAGCGCCCCAGGACCCGCTGAGGGCAGGGCCGGGGTAGGCTGGCCGATCGTCGTACTGCCCCGGACGTTTCGGGCATCGCGGCACCGGACGACGCGCGACGTGGCGCAGTCCACAGCGGACCGCGGCGGTTATGGCCGCCGCGGTGGCGAACGGGCGCGACAATGCTTAGTGGTTGTCGCGCAGGCGCACGTGCGGCAAGGGCGCCGCAGGGCAACCCCGCACGGGACATCCGTTGGGGCGGCCTCGTGGGCGACCGGGCGATCGAAGAGGCAAAACCGATGGGCGAGGGGTACGCATGACTGACACCGGCCAGGTCCCGGGCGAGGGTCACCCGGACAACGCGGGCATGGTGGATCAGCAGGGCATCCCCGCTCCGGTCCAGCTCCCGCCGCCGCTTCCCGCCGGCTACGCCTTCCAGGACCTCGTGGACGACCCGGCCGGGCCGGAGGACGAGGAACTGCTGCTGATGCCCAGCGGCCAGGGCGCCTGGAGCGACCCGCAGGTGGTCCCGCCGGCCCCCGCCTTCCCCGTCGAGCCCCCGCTGTACGCGGACGCGCCGTACGGAGCCGAGCCCTCGTACCAGGAGGCCCCGGTCTACAACGAGCCGGCCGCCTACCCCGAGTTCCCGTCCTACGGAGCCGGCGCCCACGAGACCGGCGGCCGCGACTCCGGTGCGCTCGACCTCGGCGGGCTCGTCGCCCCCTCCCCGGACTCCGTCCGGGAGTACCCCCAGCCCGTCGCCCCGCCGCAGGCCGTCGCCCCGGCCGCTCCGGTCCGGCGCCCGCTGCACATGGGCCCGCCCGTGCCCGAGGCCACCGGCGGAGTCGTACGGTCCCTCGCGGACCGCGGTCCCGCCGCGGCGCCCGCCCCGCTGCGCCGGTCCGGCCCGCCGGCCACGGGTCCCGAGTACCTCGACATCCCGGCGGCCCCCGCGCCGCAGCTGAGCGACATCCCGCCGCAGGCCGGCGCCCCCTGGACCCCGGAGCCGGCCCCGGCCCCGGCCCCGGTGGCCGTGGCGGCCCCCGCGGCAGCCGCCGAGCCCGAAGCCCTGCCCGAGCCCCAGCCGCAGCCCGAGCCGGCCGTCGTACCGGCGCCCGAGCCGATCGCGGCCGCCGCGCCCGAGCCGGCCCTCGCGGCCGCCCCCGAGCCCGCCCTCGCGCCCGAGCCCGTCATCGCCGGGCCCGAGCCCGTCGCGGCGCACGTGCCGGAGCCCGAGCCGGTCCTGGCGGGCGTGCCGGAGCCCGAGCCGGTCCTCGCGGCCGTGCCGGAGCCGGAGGCCGCGGAGCCGCTGCCCGCGCCCGTCGCCGAACCCGAACCGGAGCCCGTACCGGCCCCGGCCCCCGTCCTGGCCGAGGCCGTCGCTCCGGAGCCGCAGCCCGAGCCGGAATTCGTAGCGGTGGCCGCCCCCGCAGAAACGGTGGTTCAGGCCCCCGAGCACGCCCAGCCCCTCGCCGAGCAGGCGCCCGTCGAGGCCGGCCGGGCCGAGCAGGCCGCCGCCGAGCCCGGCGTACTCGTGACGCCCGCCCCCGTACCGGCCCAGCCCGAGCCGGCGGCCGCGGAGCCGCTGCCCGCCGCCGCGGAGCCCGCCCCGGCCGAGCCCGTCGCCGTGGCCCCCGCCCCGGTGGAGCCCGCGCCCGCCCCGGAGCCCGTGCACGCACAGGCCCTGCCGGCGGAAACCGAGCCGACGGCCCCCGAAGCCGAGGCCGAAGCGCAGCCCGAGTTCCTGCCCGCCGAAGCCGTCGAGTCCGTCGAGGCCGTCGAGCCCGCCGCAGGCGACCCGGCTCCCGCCTACGACGACGCCGAGCGCGAGGCGGTCCTGCGCGTCATGCGCGAGCGCCGCGACATCCGCAAGGGCTTCCGCACCGACCCGATCCCGCACGAGGTGCTGCTCCGCGTCCTGGAAGCGGCCCACACCGCGCCCAGCGTCGGCCACTCCCAGCCCTGGGACTTCGTCGTCATCCGCTCCGCCGAAACCCGCCGGACGATGCACGAGCTCGCCCAGCGCCAGCGCGAGGCCTACGCGAACTCGCTGCCCAAGGCCCGGGCGAAGCAGTTCAAGGAACTCAAGATCGAGGCCATCCTCGACACCCCGGTGAACATCGTCGTCACCGCCGACCCCACCCGCGGCGGCCGCCACACCCTCGGCCGGCACACCCAGCCGCAGATGGCCCCGTACTCCTCGGCCCTCGCCGTCGAGAACCTCTGGCTCGCCGCGCGCGCCGAAGGCCTCGGCGTCGGCTGGGTCAGCTTCTTCGACGAGCGCGAGATGGTCCGCGCGCTCGGCCTGCCGGAGCACCTGGAGGTCGTCGCCTACCTGTGCGTCGGCTACGTCGACGAGTTCCCCGAGGAGCCCGAGCTCGCGCAGGCCGGCTGGTCCCAGCGCCGCCCGCTGTCCTGGGTCGTCCACGAGGAGACGTACGGGCGCCGCGCGCTGCCCGGCGAAGAGCCGCACGACCTGCTCTCCGAGACCGTCGCCAGCATCCGCCCGCTCGACGCGAAGGCGCTCGGCGAGGCGTGGGAGCGGCAGAAGCGCATGACCAAGCCCGCCGGGGCCCTGGGCATGCTGGAGATCATCTCGGCCCAGCTCTCCGGCCTCTCCCGGGTCTGCCCTCCGCCGATCCCGGAGCCCGCAGCCGTCGCGATCTTCGCCGGTGACCACGGCGTGCACGCCCAGGGCGTCACCCCGTGGCCGCAGGAGGTCACCACCCAGATGGTCGCCAACTTCCTGGGCGGCGGAGCGGTCTGCAACGCCTTCGCAAACCAGGTCGGCGCCGAGGTCTGCGTGATCGACGTGGGTGTCGCGGGCGACCTGCCTTCCACCCCCGGCCTGCTCCCGCGCAAGGTCCGCCCGGGCACGGCCGACCTCTCCACCGGCCCGGCGATGACCCGCGAGGAAGCCGTCGCGGCCATCGAGGTCGGCATCGAGACCGCCCGCGACCTGGTCGCGGCGGGCAACAAGGCGCTGCTCACCGGCGAGATGGGCATCGCGAACACCACGGTTTCCGCGGCCCTCATCTCGGTCTTCACCGGGGTCGACCCGGCCGAGGTGACCGGCCGCGGCACGGGCATCAACGACGAGACGCACGCCCGCAAGGTCGACGTCGTACGCCGCGCCCTCGACCTCCACCAGCCGGACCCGGCGGACCCGATCGGCGTCCTGGCGGCCATCGGCGGCCTGGAGCACGCGGCGATCGTCGGCCTCCTCCTCGGCGGAGCCTCCCTGCGCACCCCCGTCATCCTGGACGGCGTGAGCGCGGGCGCGGCCGCCCTGGTGGCCCGGGCCATCGCCCCCGAGGCCCTCTCCGCGTGCATCGCGGGCCACCGCAGCGCCGAGCCCGGCCACGTGGCGGCCCTGAACAAGCTCGGCCTGCGCCCCCTGGTCGACCTGGACCTCCGCCTCGGCGAGGGCACCGGCGCCCTGCTGGCCCTCCCGCTGGTCCAGAGCGCGGCCCGCGCGATGCACGAGGTCGCCACGTTCGACTCCGCAGGAGTCACAGAGAAGTAGCCCTCGGGCCGCCTGCACGGGGCCCGCCCCGGCCCCGGTGCCTCAAACGCCGGCGGGGCCGGATGTGCCCCGCCGGTGGAGCTGGACTTGCCCAGGGGGCAATCCAGCCGCACCTGGCGGGCGGCAGGAGCCAAATCCAGCCCCGCCGGCGATTGAGGCGCGGGGTCTGGGGCGGAGCCCCAGGGGCCCCGTGCAGCGGGCGGGCCGTATCGTGGA